>NZ_JACSNE010000070.1:0-415 GCF_018619035.1 Exiguobacterium sp. s168
AGTGATGTCTGTGACGAATACTTTACCAGGCTCCTGCTGATCGAACCGACGGTTCAAGTGATTTGGTACCGTCTTATGTTCATATGTCGTTTTAGCGATTTTACGGTAGGCGTTCTGCCTACGGATTTTCGTCACGATTCCAAACTTCCTCATGATACGCAAAATACGTTTATGATTCATCGGCACCCCGATAAGATCAAGCACCTCCATGTAAAGACCACGATAGCCGATTTTTCCCTTATGACGATCATGAACATGTTTCAGAAGGAGGTAGTCCGCATAGTCACGTTCTTCCCGAAGGGAAACACTATCTGTACGTGCGAGCTAGGCGTAATAACCGCTGCGGCTCACTTCAGCGAGCATACATAGATCCGTCACGAACCGACTCGACGATTGTTTTCGTAAGACAATATTG
>NZ_JACSNE010000008.1:0-111795 GCF_018619035.1 Exiguobacterium sp. s168
AGATACCGGATTCCCTGAGTGGAAATCCGGTATCTTCGTCTTAAACTGTTCAATACGATACAAAGTATTGAAGTTTTTCAGTGGCCTCCGAATACGGAGCTCACCTTTTTCGTAAAATGATTGATTATGCTTCTTCACCGATGATTTTCACTTCTGTCTCAAGTAAGATACCGAATTTTTCTTGAACGGTTTCTTGGACATGACGAATGAGCGCGATATAGTCGGATGCTGACGCATTCTCGACGTTGACGATGAAACCAGCGTGTTTCTTGGACACTTCAGCACCACCGATGCGTGTTCCCTGTAAGTTGCTATCTTGAATCAGCTTCCCTGCAAAATAGCCTTCTGGACGTTTAAAGACGCTACCACAAGAAGGGTACTCGAGTGGTTGTTTCGTTTCTCGCTTATGCGTCAAATCATCCATGACTTCCTTGATTAGTGCTGGGTCACCCTCTGTTAAGGCAAATCGACCTTCGAGGATGATGTATTCTTTCTTCGAGAAGCAACTTGTCCGGTATCCCAGTTCGAGTTCATCATGCGAAATGTTCAACAGTTCTCCTTGTCGTGTCAATACAGTAGCGCTATGGAGGCAATCCTTGACTTCACCACCGTATGCTCCCGCATTCATGATCAATGCGCCACCAATCGTTCCTGGAATCCCACAAGCGAATTCAAGACCGCTGAGCTGATGCGCGTAAGCTACACGTGAAGCTTCGATGATTGCTGCGCCACTTTGAGCGACGAGTTCATGTCCTTCGACCGAGATATCGGTTAACTTCTCAAAGGAGAGGACAATGCCGCGGATGCCACCATCACGAACGACAAGATTCGATCCGTTTCCAAGCAACGTCAAGGGAATACCTTGTTCGTGAGCATATCGGACGACAAAAGCCGTTTCTTCATAAGAAGTTGGGATGATGAATAAATCCGCGATTCCTCCCATTTTAGTATACGTATGATATTTTAACGGTTCATTGATTAGTACGGACTCTTTTGAAATGCCTTCATACAGTCCCGTCATTACTTGTTCAGTCATTATGGTCTCAGTCCTTTTCGTGAATTCCTACCCAGCGCTCATGCGCTCAAAATATATTTTAACATTAATCGTGCGGTCGTTGTTCAACATACTGTTCCCAAAATACCGACTTATGCCGGGAATTGCAAGCACTAGGGAGTGAATGTCATCGATTAGTAATGAAAAATGTCACAGGGAAAGCAGGATCAGGAAGAGGAATGAAGCGAAAAGAACTCGGGAAAAGAGAAGTATAGAAGGAGGCGATGACGATGGAAAGTGAACGTTTATGGATGCGACCGTTCGAAGAAGAGGATTTTAGTTTTTATAAGTCACTTGTCCAAAATGAGCAAGTCATGCGTTATATCAATGGAGGCACTGCCTTAAGTGAAGATGAGGCACGAGAGTGGTTCGAACGGCAATTGGAGCGATATTCGGATGAGCGACAAACTGGTTTTTTACTGTTGTTCATAAAAGAAACGAATGAACCGATTGGCTTTGCCGGATTATTGATGCAGGAAGTGGATGGGAAAGAAGAGTTAGAAGTCGGTTATTGGCTCGAACCAAAGCACTGGAAAGTCGGTTATGGTCGTGAAGCAGCAAAACGATTAATGATGGAGGCGTTCAATCGAGGGCATGATCGAATCATCTCGATCATTCATCCCGATAATCGTGCTTCGCAAAATGTCGCTCGTGCCAACGGGCTGAACTGGGAAAAAGATACGGTGTTTAGAGATGTTCCCGTCACGATTTATGTTGGACAACTATCACGACTTTGTCGTAACTAAAGAGGAGAGTTTTTATGTACGAATTTAACTTCGCGTCTTTTCATTCCATGACACCTGATACCTTATATGCACTTTTGAAATTACGAACGGATATCTTCGTCGTCGAGCAGGAGTGCGCGTATCCGGAGCTAGATGATCAAGATCAACAAGCGACACACCTAATCGTACGGAGTGAGAGCGGTCAAATCGTCGGATGCCTTCGGATGTATAATCATCCTACAAAAGGAGTAGCGATTGGACGGGTAGCTGTTCATCGTGATCACCGATCGGTTGGGTTAGCGAGACAAATGATGGAGAGAGCGATGGTACATTTGCAGAAAGAAGCTGCGATCTACTTACAGGCACAAGCACACCTAGAAGGGTTTTACGGATCGTTTGGTTTCGAAACCGTATCCGACCCTTATTTAGAAGATGATATTCCACATGTGGACATGCAGTTTCACGTAAAGGATTCGAAAAAAGACTTCACGTCAACGATGGATGAACCGATGAATAAGTAGAATGAACTTTTTTCGGAGGTGGATCAGTCATGAAGAAAGTGCTGGTCATTTTCGCTCTTAGTCTAATTGGCATCCTATCTTTAGGAGTCGGTATTTCGTATGCTCAATTGCAGGGGAACTATCGTGACTCGGAAAAAGAATTGATGACGATTTTAGAGCGGCAACATGATTTGTCAGCTTCCTCCTTTCTTGAAGTACGCGCATCATTCTCTTTACGACATCGACAAATCATACACGTTCGACTTCGGGGTGAACCTGCCATCACATACGAGTTCATTCAACCAAAGGATGAAATCGAATATCTGGGGTCTGTCGGAACAAGTGTTGAAAAGACAGGAAAACAAGATGCCGTCTTTCGAAATACTCATCTAAAAGTCGGTAAAAAATAAAAAATGGAGAATCTTCCTGAAACGCCGGAAGATTCTCCATTTTTTACTTTCAAGACGATAGGATATTGCGTACACTACGAAGAGATACTGGAATGAGGAGGTCGAGGGAATCATGTGGAAACCCTTTATAAAAAATCAATCAATTGCACCGGCGTTACAAGCCTTCCGGGAGCTTGACATCGAAATGTTTCGGACACATGTTGCCCAACTGAACGATGCGGAACAACAGGCCTTACAATTCATTAAGCGTGCGCTAGAGCAGGATTCACCTGCTCATTTAAAAATAGCGCTCGAAATGAAACAACCACTCGTCGAGGTCGATCGTCTGTTTCAAACACTCGTCACTTGTCAAAATCGTCAGCAGTTACTCGAAATGTTGCTAGCATACGGTCTGGACGTCAATCAAGTCTATACACTTGAAGGGCATCGCTCGATCGTCCGCCAACCTCTTCACTTTCCGGTAGGTCTATATGCGGCGCGCCATTCAGAGTTATGGGCACTTGTTGCTGAAAAGCTGGACGTTACTTATACGATGCATCTTCAACGCAGTGATCAATTCATGGAGACGCATGAATTGAATCTGCTTGATCTCGTCTTATTGCTCGATATAGAAGAGGAGTTGACGATTCGAGTGCTTGATCAGCTGTGCGAATGCAAGGCGACCGTTGGACTTGCAGAACGATTACAACGTCCCGCTTCACCATTGTTGTTAAAGACGATTGAGGCGGATGCCTATTTGCCGACGTTTGTTTATGCTAAACATTATTTCCCGTTTTATGCGCTGATCGGACGACAAACCGTACTGTTCCAATCTTTATTGAACCGTGTGATGCAAGCATCCATTGCTTCTGAAATTATTGAAGATGCCTTGCTTGCTTTTCATAATCACCAACCGGGACTTGCCTTGACATGGGGAGATGCCTATATCGAACAGTTATACGAGATGGGGCTAGTGCTTCGTAAAACGGGTCATGTTGATTTTCGGGAAATGGATGCGGAGTATGTGTTGCCTGAATACAAGGGAATCGTCAATCGCCTAAATGATTAACGGAGGTTGATCCGTACTGAACGTATGCCAATGAGAGGTTAACTGGATATCGCAAAACATCGAGGGATGATACAGGCGTAATACATCTTGTTGTGTTGAGAGAAAAAAGACTTCAAACGTTTGGATGTTTGCACGTCGTAACTTTTCTTGAAATGCATGGAGGATGCGGCTACCGTATCCTTGACGTCTCAGCTCTGGTAAGCACGTGATTTCAAGAAGACGGATATTCTGTCCCTGCTTTTGAAATAATAGTGTACCGACGATCAGTTGCTTATCATAGACTAAGTAAGGAATCGCTTTTCGTTGAATCAACTTGTCTAAATCAGATACCTGATAAGGAAAAAAGTGATGTGTTCCTTGAAGGGCATCGTTACGAAGTGCGAGATAAGTATCTTGATTCTGTGCATGAACAGCTTTCAAACGTAGCGTAGCAGGCTGTCCTTCTGAGAGTCCAATTAAACGAAACTGTTCGGCATATAAACTATAACCAAGCTCTTTCCAAATCGAAGTTAAAGAAAGATCATGCGGCGGAGAGACTTGTACATGTATCTGCCGGCATCCTTGTCGAACGGCATGTAAGTGTAGCAAAATAGCCAGATGACGAAAGGCTTTGATGTCATGAAAGGCGCTGTTCATAAAGTGAACGACGTCATGCACGACATGATATCCGAGCGTCGCTTTCACCTGACCGGATTCGAGGTAGACCCATTGACAATCTTCAAGCGGCTGAAAATATGAAAAATCATATGCCTTTTGATGGTACTGAAGAAGTTGATGGACGTGTCGCCTTTGAACATGAGACAATTGATTGTAATACACAATAGGCAAATTAAGTTCCTCCTTTAGCAAAGTGAAGTTCAAAATATCTTACTTTTATATTACAGGAAATAAAAGGTATTTATATCTTCTGTTTCAAACAAAAAGTAGATGGATTCCTGAAGATAAGAAAGAATCGAGGCAAAATTATCATGAAGTATCTCTGGATCGTCATCGGTTTATCGGGCTGGTTATTCAGCGCGGATACATTGGTAGCCGAAGCGCGTGATTACGATGAACCGGGTGTAAGCAGTTCGACGACATATGGGAATTATGGCGCGGAGGATCATATCATCGTTGATCGGAAGGAACCGATCTATGAAGGCTTCGATTCACCGAACGACATGGCATTCCTATTCGCTTGTATTGCATTACTCGCAACAGTCGGACTTGGCATCGTCAATGCCTCCGATTGAAATGAATCTGACTAATAAAAGGCAAGTGACGAATCCATCGTCACTTGCCTTTTATTGTCTACTACGTGTGAACAAGAAGAATCTACTCTTAGAAATGAATTCGTTTTTTTCGACCAACGCGTGCCATTCTTTCGTGTTCTTGTTCGAGTCCGGCTCGTTCGAGGAGATCGAGATAATAACGAAACGGAGTCGAGCGATGCGAAAAATATGGGATGTATTCAGTGAACAGCATCGTCTCCGCTCGTTCTAACGCGCGTAAGGAAATGAGAGCATGTAGCTCTGCGAAACGAATTTCTTGATAGGTGGATAAAGCGTCTGCATCAATCCGAACATGCGACTGTAATTTTTTAGCATGCGCATTCAAGTAATGGATGTATGCTTCTTGATGTTCGGGTTTCTCGCAATGGGCAAGTACGGCAAGCAAAAGATCACTGCGCTCAGTATCGACGTCCATCGGAACCTTCAACGCTGTATAGAGGGCGCGTTCCATCCATTCGACACCATGACTATCATTTTTATAATAGCCGACTAATTCTTGAAAAAAATCGACTTGCGAGACTTTCAATAATCGAAACGGATCATTACTTAAAAATAAAGGTTCTTCCCCGGCAGCCGACGAAAGAAGAAAGAAAAATTCCTCAAAGGCAATACGGGTTCCGTTTTTACGATGAGCATAGTGGCGTAAATGCTTCAACAGACGTTTGGCGGTGATATACCAATTCTTTTGTTCGCGAAGCGGTACGATCGGATTCGGCTCAAGGTACTGGAGATCGTATGCTAATTGAATAAACCGTTCCGTCTGAGCAATCGTCTGTTCGACGGTCGGTTGTTCCTGTTCTTTTTGCAAATCCTTATACTTCATGAACTGTGTCAACATGGCGTCAAACTCTTTCTCTTCGATGACTTGTCTCGGGAGTTGACGATAGATTTCGACGATGATATCGCGAAGGGTCGTATCGCCATATTGTTCTAGTAAGAGTCGCAGTTTCCGTATTCTCATGATCGCCCTCCTTCGCAAGAAAAGCACAGTACAACACTATTCAATTCCCGCTTTTTTCATAAACCGAACCTCTTCATTTGCGCTTTTTAGTCAGAGACGACTATCTTAAATAAGAAGACTCATTACAGAAGGGGACGATTACACATGAATGAAACCATTCAACATTTACTCAACCACCGGTCCATCCGGAAATTCAAACAACATCAATTAGACGAAGAGACGATTGAAACACTCATAAAAGCCGCACAGGCTGCCTCGACATCCTCTTATCAGCAAGCTTATGCAATCATCGGTGTCGAAGATGAAGGATTGAAACGACAATTAGTCGACGTTGCAAGTGGTCAACAATATGTGGCAGAAAACAGTTACTTCTTCGTCTTTTGTATGGATTACCACAAACATACGTTAGCGGCAGAACTAGCAGGAGGCGACGTGAGCCGGACGATCGAGACGACGGAAGCGCTTGTCGTAGGGGCTGTCGATGCGGGACTTGCCGCTCAAAATTTAGTCGTAGCTGCCGAGTCGCTCGGCTACGGAACGGTCTACATCGGTTCACTACGAAATGATGCTCGTCGTGTCAGCGAACTCTTACAACTTCCAGATCACGTCGTACCATTATTTGGAGTCGCGGTCGGTCTTCCAGATCAACAACCGGGTAAAAAACCCCGCCTTCCGATGGATGCGGTCTTCCACCGGAATACGTATACTGATGACGATACGATGCGTGAGTTACTGACAGGATACGAAGAGTCAACGTCATCGTATTACGGAGAACGGACCGGTGGTCAACGGACAGAAGGGTGGGTCAAACAGATGGCTGCCTCGATGCACGAACCGAAACGGACGTATCTCCGCGAGTTCTTGAAAGAGAAACAGATCGCAAAAGATTGATACGGAGGTATCTGAATGGCAGAACATCAACCACACCGCTCTCGCTTAGAGCGACGACGTATGCAGTTAGAAGAGCAAGCTAGACAAGAAGAGCAGGCTAGGCAAGAAGAAGTTTTTTCGAAAGCGTACGCGCCGGACGAATCATTTTCTCAAGACTCCTTTGAGAAACAGCAAGAACCGGCTACGTATCATCGATATGTCGAAGAGCAACCGCGAGATAGAAAAAGTACATCGCGTCGTTCCGGGAGCGGCATGCTTAAACAGGTCGCACAGATGATCGGGAATGCCGGATCACGGTTGTTTGCTAATCGGGAACGCTCGAGACGCTCGAGGAAGGCGGGGCGATCAGAGCAATCGGTACAGCAGAATCCTGACGTCTCTTCAAGAGAAACTCATCCTAAAAAAATCAAGAAAAAACGTCGTTTTAAACGAAAGCTTCTTGGACTATTTTTATTGTTGCTCATCGCATTCGTTCTTTTTGCTTCACAACCATTCACGTTCCTATTGATTGGTAGTGATGCACGACCTGGAGAGTCGTTGCGTGGATCACGTTCGGATTCCCTGTCGGTCATGCAATTCATTCCACTTTCTCGAACGATTCAACTGACGTCGATTCCTCGAGATACGTATACACCGATTTCCTGTGAGAATGGAAAGAAGGATAAAATCACACATGCCTTTGCCTTCGGTGGAGAAGAATGTACGCAAGATGCTGTTTCGGGTCTACTCGATGAAGAGATCGATGGAAAGATCGTCATCTCCTTCGATAGTTTCATCGGATTAGTGGATCAAATCGGCGTAATCGACCTTGTCTCGACAGGAACGTTCTCCGAGCAGGATGCGAGTGGGAAAGCAAATCAGTATTCATTTCAAAAAGGGAAGGAATATCATATGGATGGTGCGATGGCACTTGCCTATTCGAGACATCGAAAAACGGATAATGACGGAGCGCGCGCGAATCGTCAGTCGGAAGTCATCCAAGCCGTCGCGACACACTTGATGAAGCCGACTGGATGGTCGAAAATTCCAGCAGCGCACACATATATGAAAGAAGAGATGAACCTTGATTTAAGTGTCCGCGAGATGGCAACGGCAGGGTTATCGATTGCCTTGATGTCAGAACGAAAACATTATGAAATCGAAGCCGTCAGCCAACGACTGAACGGGATTTTCTATGACTTACCGAATGAGAAGGCACTGCAAGAACTACGTGATCAGCTCGATACGACGTTTTATGGCACATTGAAGAACTAATGGGGAGGGGTTTCCTTCCGGTCATTGCGGGTATAAATTGATGTACGTTGCTCCTTTGGTGGATTGTTTTAGGTTATCTCTGAAATCGACGATTTTTGGACATGACATCATGACATTCCACGAAGGTGACTAACTTATCGAGGAGGGACCCCCATATGAAAGTACTAGTCGTAGGTGCATCCGGTACGATTGGAGCGCGCGTCGTCAAATCGCTTGCCAAGGGTCATCAGGTCACGGTCATCGTTCGTCATGAACATCTGGTGGAACGATTCGAAAAACTCGGTGTCAAGGCGCATTACGTCGATATCGAAACAGAACTCGAAAAAGTCATTGAGCACGGAGTCGCAGGGCAGGATGCAGTCATTTGTGCGGCGACCGCAGGAGTAGACGGCGAAGCAACTGAAATAGAACTGCTGGACCGAACAGTCGCTTTGAAAACAATTGATGCAGCTAAAAAAGCGCGAGTACGTCATTTCGTGCTACTGAGCGCTTATGGTGCAGATCGACCTGAGCAATTCAAGAAAGATGTCTATCCGTTCTACGCTGCTAAGAATGCAGCAGAGGAACAGATTGAACATAGTGGTTTGACGTATACGATCATTTGTCCGGTTGCCATCACAACAGGTGAAGGGCGTGGCTTGATTGAAGCCGATGAAGATTTGAAGGACACGAAGGACGCGACGATTTCGGAAACGGATGTCGCATCGATCCTCGTTGCTTCTGTCGATAATCGATCGGTATTTAATCGACGTCTAGAAGTCAAGGAAGGAAAGACATCCTTGAATGAGGCCTTAGGAGGAGCGGAAGCTGTCGGTAGCGTTAAAGATAACCGTCAAGTCAAAAAACAATTACCACGTTTTAACTAACCGTGTGTCTCGTTAAAACGTGAATTCTCTAAAATAAAGCGAACTCATTTCCGCGTGTAAGACGGAAGAGTTCGCTTTTTTGTTGATAAAAGTAGATAGTCGAAAAGAGGAAGTCTGCTACACTGAACAAAGAAGGAGGGGGTTAGATGTGAAAAAACCGTTGATCTATCTGATCCTAGCGATTGCTATTATCGGCATTGCCTATCAAAGTTATCAAACATATGATGCAAAACAAAAAAAAGTGGAGCAACAACAAAAACAAGTATCACAAGGTGGTCTCGAAGTAGGGATGAAAGCCCCGAATCTATCCTTGCATCAAGAAGGAAAAACTGTCGATCTAGACGAAATCAATCATGATGTCTTTGTCATTAATTTTTGGGCAACGTGGTGTCCACCGTGTAAACAAGAGATTCCAGAACTAAATGCCTTTGCACGACATACAGATATACCCGTCTACGGAATCAATGTCACGACATCAGAACGACGTGTTTCGGATGTTGCTGATTTTCTGAAGCAGACACCTGTTGAATATCCTGTGTTATATGATCGAAAGGGAACTTCAGAAGATGCTTATCGTCTCGTAGCAATGCCAGCAACTTATGTATTAGACCGGAAAGGAACGATTCTTTCGAAACACATCGGTCCTGTAACGGAACAGATGTTAAAAGAGATGGTGAAACGAACAGGAGGATGACGATGGAACTCCTATGCCGCAACTGCTCCTTTCAACAAACATTCCAACTCGGTCAACTAGATGGTTGGCCGACATTTCCTGCTGTCTTGACGCAAGGGGTCGAAGCGTTCATGACAGGTCTCCCGCTTTGGTTCGTTCCGTCGATGCATGAACCGATTTTACAGCGGACGTATGTAGACGACTGGAATCGATTTCGATTAATTCAGCACTATCAGCTCCATCAGGAGGAATTAGCGGATGGTTGGGTACCGTATCAATTGGATTTATACCACTGTCCGACTTGTCACCGATTTTCGAATCGATTTTGGTGTGCCCTGTTTTTGCAACTAGATGTCGTTCAACCACTTTACGAATGCCCACATGATCAGACGGAACTTGAACGAATCGAAATATCCGATATTGATCACTTTCCTTGTCCATCGTGTGATGGTCACTCCCTATATGTGCGTAGATAAAGCGAAAAAGCCATTCATTTCATGAAAGACTGATGAGAGAAATTCCTTCTCCATAGTCAATGCATGATACGGAATGGCTTTTTATCGATCATCAACCCATTTGCCGAAACGAAAATGTTTGAAAGGAAGAGGGTGATGAATTACTGACATCTAACGTATAGGTTGTACCGTCAAAAATAATCGTATCGCCTAACCTTGCTTCAGGTGGTAAATAACGTCGTGGAATGAAACTTGAACCATTTTCCCATAGTAGGACAGCATACTTGCCGTCAAGTCGCTCCAGCGTACCACGTTTGATCATATTAACTCCTCCCACAATTACATCGAAGTCATCCCTCGGTCGATCAGGAACGTACTCTCTCTCTATCATTCTCTGTAATTTTTAATCTTATGTTTGGTATATTCCCAGTTCATTTCATCTTTACACATGATTCTTTAAAAAAACGTGATTCCAAGCCGTTTTCGTCTTAAATCTGACGTATTTAACAGGAAATAAAGGAGATATTGGAAAGAAAAAAAGACCCGATAGGACATATCGGATCTTTAATATGAAATAGACTCAAGAAGCGAGAGAGTGTTTTGTTTCGATTTTCGTTGGACGAAGAAATGCGAGTAAAAACGTAAACAATGGTGAAAGGAGTAAAAAG
Organism: Exiguobacterium sp. s168; assembly: GCF_018619035.1. Lineage (NCBI taxonomy): Bacteria > Bacillati > Bacillota > Bacilli > Caryophanales > Exiguobacterium > Exiguobacterium sp. s168. The sequence continues at coordinate 10,777 of NZ_JACSNE010000008.1, forward strand.
AATGCGAACGGAACGTATGCTGTTACTGGGACACCGAGTGTCGAAGCGAAGAACGCCCCAGAAACACCCCACGGAATAAGCGGATTGACGAGTGTTCCTCCATCCTCGAGTGAACGAGAGAGGAAGCGCGGATCAATCTGACGCTCTTCAAAGATTTTCTTGAATGCTTGACCCGGAAGCAAGATGGACAAGTATTGTTCCCCAGCCATCACGTTTACACCGATAGACGATAAGGCGACGGATGAAATGATGCTACCATCACGTTTTAGTTTAGAAACGGTCCGTTCAATGACCACGTCAATGACACCGATGCCACGTAAGACACCACCGAACGCAAGGGCGAGCATGACGAGCGACACCGACCACATCATCGATTGCAATCCACCTTTACTAATGATGGATGTGACCGTCTCACTAGAAGATTCTAGTTTTAACCCGTTCTGAATGACGGCCATCCAGTTCGAGATATTCCAGTTTCCTTGTACAAGACCTGTTAACAACAATCCACTTAAAACGCCAGCAACAAGTGTTGGAACGACCGGCATCTTACGTAATGCTAATACCATGACGAGCAACGGTGAAAGCAACGTCCAAGGTGACAAGTCGAACAAACGAGCTAACTCTTGTTGTGTCGTTTGAACAGCAGACGAATCGATATTTCCACTACTACGTCCGAAAATGAAGAATAAGATGAATGTGATTGTGATAGCGGGAATCGTCGTTCCCATCATGAAACGAATATGATCGAACACAGACACATTGACGATTCCGGGCGCGAAATTCGTCGTATCTGATAAAGGTGACATCTTATCTCCGAAACAAGCTCCACTGATGATGGCACCTGCTGCAAGCGCAGGATTGACGCCCAGTGCGATCGCGATTCCCATCAAGGCAACACCGACCGTACCAATCGTTGTAAACGAACTGCCTGTAAAGGTCGAGACGACCATCGCGATCAGAAGAGCGCTCGGTGCGAACCAAGTCGCTGAAAGGGTAGATAACCCAAAATGAAGAAGGGTCGGCACTGCGCCACTCATCATCCAGACCGCGATCGTCATACCGACGAGCAACATGATCAGGATCGGTTTGATCGCTTCACGAATACCTTGAATCATATGGTGTTCGACGTCCTCGAACTTAAAACCGCGGTAAACGGCATATCCTGAGACGAAAATAAGACTAGACAAGATGGCAAGATGCGGTTCGGCTTTAGCACCGAATAACGCGGACAATAAGATGATGATACTGATTCCTAGGATAGCTGCGGATTCACGGAATGACATGCGCATGCTTCCACCTCCTTATATGAATATGAAAGTATGATAATGCTCTGTTACTAACACGCTTTTATGCACAAAAGCATTGAACAAACGTAATACTAACGAATATTACAGAGGACGTCAACCATAAGAGTGTCGATGAAAAATATAAAAAAATAGAAATGTGACGATTTTTTGTCGTAAACGCTTTCTTTTTTAGTTCAAATCTTGCACAATAAGAAGTATCAAATGACATTTTTGTGAACGATGAGGAGGATACATATGTTTACATTGATTTTTGTAGTAGTCGTCGCGATCATGGGTGCAGGCGTATTTGGGATTGATCATCTCGTAGCGCAACGTGCGGAAAAGCGTTAAGTAGATGCGTGTAAAAGAAGCGTTGAAGGGACTGTCTTATAGAAGACAATCGCTTCAACGCTTCTTTTTTTGTATAAAAACTAATAAAAATTCAATTGACAGTATAAATATACATATGTTTAAATCGGTATAACATTCTTTGAAGGGGAGCGTACAGATATGAAATGTACCATTATCGGAGCAACAGGATATACCGGAATTGAACTGATTCGCCTGCTAGAAGCACATCCTTCATTTGAGATCGTCTGTTTAATGAGTGACTCGATGGCAGGGGAATCCATGCATGATGTATTCCCATTCATGAATAAAAAAACATATTCCTCGTTATCTTCCTTTTCGGTCGAGCATTTGATGGAAACCGAGACAGACATGGTGTTCTTAGCGACACCGAGTGGGATTTCGAAGCATTACTTAGAACAACTTCAAAATTGGTCCGGTTATGTCATTGATTTGAGTGGCGATTTGAGACTTCCATCTGAAGCATATGCAGCGTGGTATGACAAGGAACCAATTGATCTCCAGTTACAACAAAGAGCAACTTATGGATTACCAGAATGGAATCGTCAAGCTGTTGCATCGAGCAAATGGATTGCGAATCCGGGCTGTTACGCGACAGCAGTTTTGCTCGGACTGACACCATTCTTAAAAGAGAAAAAAATCGATCCATCTCAAATCATCATTCAAGCTTCTTCTGGTCTAACGGGGGCTGGCAAAACGTTAACGGCACAAACGCATCATGTCCATTCCAGCGAAAACGTTCGTTTGTATAAAGTGAATCAGCATCAGCACATTCCGGAAATTGAGCAGGCGCTTTTCGAATGGACTGGATCATCGGATCCGATTACGTTCTCGACCCAACTACTACCGATCAATCGAGGCATCATGGCGATTATGACAGTCCAGCCGTTGATCGATTTATCGGAAGCGGAGTGGCGATCCTGGTTGATTGACCAGTATGCAACGGAACCATTCGTCCGAATCCAACAGGCTGATCCGGAAATCAAATCCGTCGTCGGGAGTAATCACTGTGATTTGACCGTTTATAAGGATGATCGGACAGGGCGAGTGACCATCGTTTCAGTCATCGATAACATGCAAAAAGGAGCTGCCGGACAAGCCGTTCAAAATGCCAACATTCTAGCTGGTTTTGATGAGACATCCGGTTTAACGCAACAGCCGATCTACATTTAATCAAGAGAAAAAAGAGGAGGAACGCCTGTGTGGCAAGTACAAGTAGAGACCCCATTGACGATCACGACACCGAAGGGATTTCAAGCATCCGGGATACATGTGGGTCTGAAACGAAAGCGGAAGGATTTAGGTCTGATCTGGTGTGAAGTAGGAGCAAGCGCTGCAGCTGTCTATACGACGAATCAGGTGCAAGCAGCACCAATCGCTGTGACGAAACAAGCGATTCAGGCGTCACAAGGTCGTATTCATGCCGTCCTCGTTAACAGCGGGAACGCGAATGCGTGTACAGGGGAACTAGGGTTATCCCATGCGTATATGTCGCAACAAGCGATGGCGAAAAGTTTAAATGTTGCTCCAGAACAAGTCGCGATTGCTTCAACAGGGATCATCGGTCAACCGTTAGCCATTGATACGTTACTGGCAGGTATTCCACAGCTGATGCCTACAAATGACAAGGATGCCGCGGATGATTTTGCTCATGCGATCCTGACGACCGATACTGGTACGAAAATAGCTGGTCAACAATACATGCAAGGGGATATCCAAATTTCAGTCTGTGGTGTGGCAAAAGGGTCAGGGATGATTCATCCGAACATGGCGACGATGCTTGGTTTCTTGACGACCGATGCAACGATTGAACCGGATGTCTTACAGACACTGTTGCGTCGGACGATTCATCGTACGTTCAACTGCATTACCGTAGATGGAGACAGTTCGACAAATGACATGGTCATGATTTTAGCGAGCGGAGCTGCAGGAGGAGCAACGATCGTTGAAGGCACGGACGAAGCGTTAGCATTCGAACAGGCGATCGAAACGGTCTGTCAAGATTTAGCGAAACAGATTGCGCGGGACGGGGAAGGCGCGACGAAGTTAATCGAAGTGACGGTAAAGGGAACACAAACCGATGAAGTAGCGCGGATGGTCGCTAAACAAGTCGTCGGATCGTCTCTCGTCAAAACAGCAATCTTTGGGGAAGATGCGAACTGGGGACGAATCATCGCTGCTGTCGGAAGTATCAAGGAGCCACTCGATGTATCAAACGTTGACATCAAAATTGGTTCGCAGTGGGTGCTGCAACAGAGCATGCCTGTCTTATTCGATGAAGCAGTTGCATCGCAGGAACTGGCAAAGCAGGATGTACAGATTCACATTGATTTTCATGACGGAGTAGGACAAGGACACGCTTACGGCTGTGACCTGACGTACGATTACGTCAAAATCAATGCGAGTTACCGGACATGACGAAACGAAAAGTCATCAAACTAGGTGGTAGTGTGTGGGAGCAATTGGATACGCGGTATTTCGAGGAATGGAAAGCGTGGGTCGAAACCGGTAACGAACTATTGATCGTCCATGGGGGTGGCCCACTTCTATCGAGTTACTGTGAACAAGAGGGAATCAAACCCGTGTTTCGAGATGGTGTCCGTGTGACGACGGATGGTGTGTTACTCGGGGCGCGACGGATCTTAGCAGGGGAAGTCCAATCCGGGATCGTCCAGCAATTGAATCAGGCAGGAATTCCAGCGGTCGGGATGAGCGGGTTAGACGGTGCGAGCGTCCATGGTAAAAAAGTCAAAGGACTCGGTGCAGTTGGTCAAATTACGCACATTCATCCACGATTGTTCACAGTGTTGAGTACGAATGGTTATGTGCCGGTCGTCACATCCCTTGTTACAGGGGAACAAGGTGTGTTGAACAGTAACGGGGATGCGTGTGCCATTGCTGTCGCGAAGGCTTGGTCCGTCGACCGATTTGAATTGTTGACGGATGTCGAAGGTGTAAAAGTAAACGGTGACTATCAATCAGAAATCACGTCTGCAGCCATCGAAGCTGCGATAGCGTCGGGAGAAATCTACGGGGGAATGATTCCGAAGGTCGAAGCGATGATGCAGGCCACTCAGCATGGTATTCCAGAGGTCGTCATTCGGTCTGGGAAAAATGCGTTAGCTGCTGGGACACGAATCAAGGAGGAGTTACATGAGTGCACTACTACCCACTTATCAACGTACTGATGTGGAATTGGTCAAAGGACAAGGGTCGATCGTAGAAGATGCGACAGGAAAGACGTATCTTGATTTCATCATGGGAATCGCTGTATGCAACACAGGACACCGTCATCCTTATATTCAGCAACGTCTAGAGGAACAGTTGAATCAAATTTGGCATACGTCGAATCTGTTTCAAATCGCGGCACAAGAGCGGGTCGCCGAGCGACTGACGGAAGACAGTCATCTCAGTCATGCTTTCTTTTGTAACAGTGGTGCAGAAGCAAACGAGGCGGCGTACAAACTCGTTCGAAAATGGACAGGGAAAACGGAAGTCGTCACGTTTAAACAATCTTTCCACGGGCGAACGTTTGCGATGATGGGCGCAACAGGACAGGAGAAAATCAAAGCGGGATACGGTGAGATGGTGAATGGCTTCAAACATCTGCCGTTTAACGAGATGGAGAGCCTATCAGCGATTACGGAGCAAACTGCTGCCGTATGGCTCGAAATCATTCAAGGAGAAGGTGGGGTCGTCGTTGCTGATGATGCGTGGCTAGAAGCGTTGATGAAGAAGGCGCAGCAATACGATGTCAAAATCATCGTCGATGAAGTGCAGACCGGCATTGGTCGGACGGGTTCTCGTTTTGCGTTTGAGCAGACGCCACTCGTACCGGATATCATCACCCTTGCGAAAGGACTTGGAAGTGGACTCGCGGTCGGTGCGCTACTCGCGACGGCAGAGGCAGCGGAAGTATTCACACCTGGATCGCATGGCTCGACCTTTGGTGGGAATCCACTCGCGATGACGGCAGCGGAAGCCACACTTGACCTCTTGTTAAGTGACACTGTCATGGTAGACGTTCAAGGAAAAGGCGAATTTTTGAGACAGCAATTAGAGCAAAAGCTACCTAAATCCATCATTCGCTCTGTTCGCGGACGTGGCTTGATGATTGGTATCGAGTGTGTGATGCCTGTTGCACCGCTGATTGACGCCTTACGTGAGAATGGTCTTCTCGTCGTATCGGCTGGCCCTCATGTCATTCGCTTATTGCCATCATTGTTCGTAACGGAACAGGAACTCATGCACGCCATCGAAAAAATACAACTCGTTTGTCAACAGGAGGTCATCGTATGAAACAATCCGGAAAACTAACGCTTGCGAACGGAACGACGTTTACCGGTTCGTGGCAAGGAACAGCTCCAGTCAAAGGAGAGGTCGTCTTTTTCACTGGAATGACAGGATATCAGGAAGTCTTGACGGATCCATCTTATCAAGGACAAATTCTTGTCTTCACATACCCATTGATCGGTCAATACGGTATTCAAGCGGAAGCGTCAGAAAGCAATCAGATTCAAGTCGCTGGTGTCATCGTTCAAACTTTGGCTGAGGACGGGGAAGGAACATCGCTCGCGAGTTGGTTGGGTGAAGCAAATGTGCCAATTTTGTCGGGAGTCGATACGCGTTCTCTTGTGCATCTATTACGGACGGAAGGCGATCAATTCGGTGACATGATGCAAGTAGATATGACTGTCACTGCGTCAATCGACACAGCATACATCGCTTCCGTATCAACGACTTCAAACATCGAATACGTACCGGAAGCCGACCAGGGGCACATCGTCTGTATCGATTACGGTGTGAAACAATCGATGATCGATGCTTTGCTTGAACGCCATATGCGTGTCACGGTCGTGCCATATGATACGACACCGGAACGGATTCAAGCGCTGGCTCCAGATGGTCTGCTGTTTTCTAATGGACCTGGTGATCCAACACAATTAGACCCGTTCCTTTCAGGAATCCGTGAACTGGCGACGAGCTATCCGACACTTGGTATTTGTATGGGACATCAGGTTCTCGCTCATGCCTTCGGCTGTACCTTATTAAAACAACATCACGGACACCGAGGAGCGAATCATCCTGTACGTCATCTGGCATCCGGACAAGTGTTCATGACGTCTCAAAATCATGGTTATGCCGTTGATGTAAAAAGTATCGAAGCGTCTGAAATGGAACTTGCGTACGAACACATCAATGATGGATCCGTTGAAGGATTGATTCATCCGGCTCTACCGATCATGACAGTCCAATTTCACCCAGAAGCAAGTCCAGGACCGACAGAGGCGATGGTCGTCTTCGATCAATTCGTAAATAGCGTATTACATCAGGAGGTAGCATATGTGGGATAAACAGAAAGTACTCGTCATCGGTTCGGGTCCGATCGTCATCGGGCAAGCAGCAGAATTTGATTATTCCGGCACACAAGCCTGTCAGGCGCTTCGAGAAGCGGGATGCGAGGTCATCTTAATGAATTCGAATCCGGCTACTATCATGACGGATCCGAGCACGGCAGATCATGTCTACATTGAGGCGATGACCCTTGAAAAAGCAACGGCCATCATCGAACAAGATCGACCATCCCATCTCCTAGCGACGGTCGGCGGACAAACGGCACTCAATCTTGCGATGTCACTCGAAGAAGCAGGCGTACTTGAGCAATACGGTGTCGAACTTCTAGGGACATCGCTTGAGACGATCCGAGACGGAGAAGATCGTGAACGATTCAAGCAAAAGATGATCGAACTCGCGCAACCGCTCCCGGAAAGTCAAACAATCGAGTCGTTAGCAGAACTTGAAGATTTCATGGCAGTACACGGGGTGCCACTCGTCATCCGACCAGCCTTTACGCTCGGGGGAACGGGCGGTGGAATCGCGTTGACGAAGGACGAGGCACGTCTGTTAGCGCAGAACGGCTTACAAGCGAGTCCGATTTCACAGTGTTTGGTTGAAGTGAGTATCGCTGGCTATAAAGAAGTCGAATACGAAGTCATGCGTGACAGCGCAGATACGACGATCATCGTTTGTAACATGGAAAACATCGATCCTGTCGGTGTCCATACCGGGGACTCGGTCGTCTTTGCACCGATTCAGTCGATTTCGGATCGAATGAATCAACAATTGCGGACGGAAGCGCGTAAAATCGTATCGCATCTCGGTGTCATCGGTGGATGCAACATTCAATTCGCAATCCATCCGACGGAAGAACGCTATTTCGTCATTGAAGTCAATCCGCGTGTCAGTCGTTCTTCGGCACTTGCTTCCAAGGCGACGGGATATCCGATCGCGAAATTAGCGACACGTCTTGCGCTCGGTGAGCGACTCGAGGATTGCATCAATCCTGTCACGAAGGAAACGATGGCGAGCTTCGAACCAACGATGGATTATATCACGGCAAAAGTGCCTTGTTTCCCATTTGATCTATTTACCGGCAGTAACCGGACGCTTGGAACACAAATGAAGGCGACGGGTGAGAGCATGGCGATGGGGAAGACGCTAGAAGAAGCGTTACAAAAGGCGTGGCGCGGTGCGGGAGTTGAGCAATCACCTCTTTATCCGACATGGATGAAAACAGCGGAGGCTGACGTATTGTGGAAAGAAATAAAGGCTCCGACGGACCGTCGCTTGCTTGCGATGCTCGCACTACTCGATCGCAAGGAGACGACCGTCGAAGAACTCGTTGAACAGACGAAAGTACAAGCTTTATTCGTCAAAGTACTTCAACGTCTTGTCGATCAGCAACAAAAAATCGATGTATCGAATGAAAGTTCTCTAAAGCAAACCAAAATGATGGGCTTTACGGACGAACAAATTGCGCTTCTGACGGGTGTCAGTGCTGTAGAGATCGAGCACTTACGTAAAGAAAAAGGCATCCTCCCTGTCTATCATATGATCGATACATGTGCAGGTGAGTTCAAGAGTGCGACGCCTTATTTCTACGGAAACTGGAGTGGTCAAACGGAAGTCACAGCATCGACGAAAAAGAAAGTCGCTGTCATCGGTGCGGGACCCATTCGGATCGGTCAAGGAATCGAATTTGATTATTGCTCCGTTCACGCGGTACGTGCATTGCAAGCATCCGGTTATGAAACGATCATGATCAACAATAACCCAGAAACCGTCTCGACCGACTTCGAAGTCGCAGATCGCCTGTATGTCGAGCCGTTGACACTTGAAGACGTCATGCATGTACTAGAAGCAGAGGATTGCGAAGACGTTTTAGTCCAGTTCGGAGGACAAACGGGGATTGCGCTGGCGTCTGGTTTGGAGAAAGCCGGTTATCATCTTCTCGGAACGACGGCAGATGTCATCGATCAAATGGAAGACCGTGAGCGGTTCTATCAATTTTTAGATGACATTGGTATCGATCGTATTCCGGGACAAGAAGTGGCGACGCACGAACAAATGATAGAAGTCGCAACAACGATCGGTTACCCGGTCATGATTCGTCCTTCCTATGTCATCGGAGGTAAGGGAATGCATATCATCCACGATCAAGAGCAATTAGAGACGATCGTGTCCGAATTAGCATTCCCTGTCCTCGTGGATGCCTACCTCCAAGGAAAGGAAATTGAAGTCGACTGTATTACGGACGGAACAACGACGTACGTTCCGATTTTGATGGAGCAATTGGAACGGGCAGGAGTTCACTCTGGAGATTCGACGATGATTCTGCCACCTGTATCGCTCAGCGATACCGTTCAGAGCGAAATCGAGCGAATTGCACAGATGATCGGGCAACGAATGGATTATAAAGGAGCGTACAATATCCAATTCGTCTTGCATGACGATCAAGTCTACGTGCTAGAAATCAATCCACGTGCCTCCCGCACGTTACCGATCGTCGCCAAAGTAACAGGTCAACCGATCTTGCAGTGGGCAGTCCAAGCAGCGGTCGGTCAAGCGGTCGCACTACCAACGGAACAGACGAAACTTGATTTCCATGCCGTCAAGACCCCTGTTTTTTCAACGTTGAAACTACAAGGTGTTGATCCGAAAACAGGTCCCGTCATGCGTTCGACAGGTGAAACGCTGCAATGGACGACAGACGGACTGGCGCTGGAACGTTTCATTTTCGATGAGACGACAAAACGACATTTGACGACGAGAGACATCATCGTTGCTGGAGCAGATACAGAGGCTTTCGGAACGGGTGTAGCATTAGATGAAACGATTGACTGGGCACAATGTGCGATTTTCTATTCGCACGTGACAGAAGAAAAAGCGAGTCGCGAAGCAGCGCTTGCTGCCGGGGTACAAGTTCTGACAGAACCTGAACTAGCACATTATCATCTACAAGCGACAGAAAAGTCCCCTTATGCTGTGAAGCCACTTCATACATGGACAGAGCCGATCAAGGAGGAAGTAAAATGAAGACGATGCAACAACTAAAGCATTTCTTGACGATGGCGGAACTGACGCCGGAAGCACTGACGGAGCTGTTGGCACTCGCGAAAGACATCAAGCATCAGCCGAGTGTCTACCAAAACGCATTAAGCCATAAAAAAGTGGCCTTATTGTTTGAAAAGGCATCCACGCGAACACGTCTATCGTTTGAGGTGGGTGTCGTCGAACTCGGTGGACATCCGATCGTGCTAAGTGGAGCAGACATGCAAATCGGGCGGGGGGAGCCGCTCTCAGATACGATTCAAGTCATGAGCCGTTACGTCGATACCCTGATGATTCGGACGTTCGGTCATGAGATCGTCGACACACTTGCGGCACATGGTACGATTCCAATCATCAATGGATTGACGGATCTACACCATCCGTGCCAAGTCCTTGCTGACTTGCTGACAATCGAAGAGACATTTGGAACCCGGTCTGGGAAGATTTTGACATATATCGGGGACGGAAATAACATGGCGCATTCGCTGATGATTGGTGGAGCGCTCAGTGGAATGGAAGTTCGCATCTGTGCGCCGGAGGCGTATGCTCCTGATCCACAAATCGTTCATGAGGCACAAGTCATTGCGAAGGAAACGGGTGGAAACATCATCGTCATGACGGATCCCGAGGAAGCGGCAAGTGGTGCAGACGTCGTGTATACGGATGTCTTCGCGAGTATGGGACAAGAAGAAGAAGGGACGATGCGTCTGCAAGCATTTGAAGGATATCAGGTTAATGCCAATATTATGAATCAAGCAAATGATGAAGCTATTTTCTTGCATTGCCTTCCGGCGCATCGCGGGGAGGAAGTCACGGAGGACGTCATCGATGGCAAGCAATCGGTCATCTTCGATCAAGCTGAGAATCGCCTCCACGCACAAAAAGCGTTGCTCGTCACATTACTTGGATAACCATAAAAGACTCGGTCGCCAATTTGGCGACCGAGTCTTTTGGTTGAGCGAAGTTAATCATAATGGCGTCGGGCTAATCGTTCTTCTTGTTCTTTTTTGACTTGTCGCTTATTTTTTTCATGCAGACGTTTCATAAAAGGGGTCGTTTGCCAAGAGGGAGCCCAGTCGGATTCTTTTCCGGCACGGAGGGCAAGAATATAATCATAGCTCTGATGAAGTCGTTCGATCATCTCTGTTCGGACATCACAAATGTGACCGTGTCCGGGAATCAAGAGTTTGACTTCATATTCATAAATGAACGACTCGAGTAACTCGAGCGTCGTCAAATACTCAGAGGAATCGTGTTCGATCAAGGGGATTTCAACGTCTGAAGCGTAATCGCCGCAGACTAACAAGTGAAGTGGCATGACGATGAAGGAAAGATGAGTCGCTTCATGACCGGGCGTCAAAAAGAAGATTAACTTCGTTTGTCCGATCGTTAAAATCGTCTCAGACTCATGGATGACATGTGTCACGTCTGGGAAAAGGACGGGGGAATCGATATAGAACTCATCATTAAAATCTTGGACGGCTTGGAGCGCTTCTTGTCGGTCGACATCGATGAACGGTTTAGAAGCGATGACGATGGCATCCGTAAAGGCATAGGCACCTAAAATATGATCGAAATGGGCATGCGTATAGACGACGTATAATGGTCGTTCGCGACGCACGATTTCGACGTCTCGACGAATCGTTGCAATCTCATCGGGAAGCCAGCCAGGGTCGACGACGATCAGACAATCAGGCGTCTCGATTAATGTCGAAGTCGTTTTCATGAGTGTACTTTGATAGATCGTCACGCCGGGCATTTTCATCTGAATCATACGAATCCTCCTTTACGAATCTCTATCTATATCGTTGTATACCCATAAATTCGTTGGAATCATCAGCAGAATCAATAAAAAAGACGACTCACACGTCGCGAGTCGCCTGCCCTCTAGAGGGAAATGGTCCTAGACCTATGTTATGTCATAATTGGAGCGGGTGAAGAGAATCGAACTCTCGTCATCAGCTTGGAAGGCTGAGGTTTTACCATTAAACTACACCCGCGTATCGGCTACATGAAATATAGTAGCATAGCAAAGAGGGCATTTCCATAACTTTTATGAAAAAAAGCAATTTCTTTTAAGATTCGGTGTACAATAATACTAGTTAATCGTTTCCAATGGTAATCTTGATTTGCAATATGGGTAAAGTTGGGTAGAGGAGAGAGTGTCTGGTGAATGAAGTGCGAGTTTGGAGCGAACAGTCGATGGGAAAAGGATGGAAGGCGATCTGTCACCATCAATTCGATCGTCATCGCTTATTGATAGGAGAGTGGTTCCATAACGTAGGTGTACTTGCTTTTTCCATCAATCAAGATGCGGATTTGCTACCGGATGTCCTTCCAAACACATTCGATCTGCCGCTCGTCTCGGAACGTGTGCAACGCGTCATTGCAGCATACGCGCCTTTTTCTGTACAATGTCTCAAGGTACATCTTGAGACGAAGGACGGAGTGGTTCCGTACTATCTTCTCAATCTCTTATCTGTCAGTCGGATCGAACATCTACATACGACGGATGTATTCCGTCCGGTCCCGAGACGACGCGTCTATTTTTTGACAGAGCGACGAATCAGCGATTCGATTTGTCCGCATCATCTTATGCGAGATGAGCGCACGCATCGCATGTTCGTCTCTGCTCAACTCGCTCGCCAATTTGAGCGTATGGCTGTGACGGGTATCCGCTTTGAAGAGATACAACGAATGGAGGAATTCAAATGAAACAGTACACAGTCGATCATTGGATCACGCTAGAATATCCAAAGGTATTCGAATATCAAGAAGAAGAGACATATGTCAGTTTTTATTCGACGGATGAAAATGCAATGGGTACGCTCCAATTATCCATTTATGAGTCCGATTCAGAAGAATTGACACCGTATGAGGCGGCGGAACAAGAAATCAATCTGTTGGTGGAAGAGTTCGGCATCGAACTAACAGGAGCACTTGAAGTCCGTCGTAATTCAACAAAAGAAGCGTTGCTTGCAGTAGATGGGAAAGAAGAAGATATCTTCTTACGGATCTACGCGTATTCGGACGGGGAACGGTTAGTCTTATTGACGTACTCTGCAGAACGCGAGACGCTTGAAATCGAAGAAATCGAAGCGATGATTTCTTCACTGACTTGGATTCAATGAAGGATACGATAGAAGTGCAAAAGGCAACGGATCACAAGGATCCGCTGCCTTTTTTTATATCGATCGATGTGGCTTAAGAAGAACGGGAAGATGACTGTTTAGCTGCAGGGTTGACTTGTTTATTCAACCAGCTCGCGATATCAGCAAAAACGCGGATGCGTTCGAACTCATGGAAGAGCTCATGACGCAACCCTCGATAAATCGTCAGCTGTACAGCATCGACACGGACACGATTATACATATCGAACAAATGATGAATACCCTTTCCATCGAACGCGACCGCGTCATCCCCACCAGCAAGCAATAAGAGGGGTAAGTGACGTGGATGCTGATAGACGGAAGCAAGTGCGTTGACGAGCTTCGTTGCATGCAAGAGTTCGTGGAAGAACCCAAGCGTGACCGTTTGACCGGACAATGGATCTGCATCATAGCGCATGACGGATTGAGGATCCGAAGAGAGCCAAGCATTTTTAGAAAGTGCTGGGAAGAAGCGCAAGTTATACCGTCCGAACACGAGTTGTCCAAACCGTTCAGCGGGATGTGTTGCTGACAGCTGATGGATTTGACGTTCGACGAGTTTTTGACTGACATCACCGAGTAAACCTGTACTCGTCGGGGGGCCGCTCGCGATGATTCCTGCTACCGTATGACCGAGTGTTTGACCGATCCGGCGAGCGATCAACGAACCAAAACTATGACCAAAAATGAACACCGGTAACGTCGGATAACGCTCTTTGATGTCAGAGACGAGTTCTTCTGCGTCCTGCATCAATTGTTTAAACCCTTGATTCGGCTCAAGGTGTCCAAGTGTTCCAAGCTGTGCTGCTCGGGTTCCGAAACAGCGTAAGTCTGCGATGATCGTGTGGTAATGATGCGCATAGAGGAATTCTGCGAATTCCTCATACCGTGCGCCATGCTCCATCATCCCGTGAAAGACGATCACGACTCCTTTAGGATCATGGGCTTCGAGGCTATGCAATGTCGTAGTATAGCCGTCAGAGGCTATCCAATGTGAATGATCAATCGTCATGTAACTCATCCTCTCATCAAGAAAGTCCGAATACCTGTCCGTCTTCCGAAACGCCCATGTGGAAGGCGGCGGGAACTGCGGGTAATCCTGGCATCGTTAATACATTCCCAGTCAATGCAACGATGAACCCTGCACCAACCGATGGTCGGATTTCGCGGACCGTGATCGTGAAGTCTTCGACACGACCATAACGAGCAGGGTCATCGGTTAAAGAAAATGGTGTTTTTGCCATACAAATCGGTAACTCATTCAAACCCATCTCCGTACACCGTTCGAGTTCGCGGAGTGCTTTGTCTTCAAAATGAACGTCGGCTGCACCGTAGACACGCTTTGCGATACGCTCGATTTTTTGACGAAGCGGTAAGACGTCAGGATACAGAGGGCGGAACTGGCTCGGTTCCTCAAGAGCTTGCATGACTTCCGTGACGAGTGCTTCGCCGCCAGCCCCCCCTTTACTGAAGACTTCACTTTCTGCGACACGAATATTACGATCCTGACACCATTCTAGGATCATGTTCCGTTCTGCTTCCGTGTCGGTGAAGAAACGGTTCAAGGCAACGACGGCAGGAACGCCGAACAGACTCATCGTCTCGACATGTTTTTCAAGTAACGCAAGACCATCTGTTAAGGCAGCTAGATTTTCTTCGCTGAGTTGCGTTTTGTCTACACCTCCGTGCATCTTCAAGGCACGAACCGTAGCGACGATGACGACGGCATCCGGGTGGAGTCCACCAATACGTGATTTGATGTTGAAGAACTTTTCGGCACCTAAATCGGCTCCGAATCCTGCTTCTGTGACAACATAATCACTTAGCTTCAGTGCGGTTTGTGTTGCAATCAAAGAGTTACAACCATGTGCGATGTTCGCGAATGGTCCACCGTGAATCAATGCTGGTGTTCCTTCGACAGTTTGAACGAGGTTCGGACGAAAGGCATCTTTTAGAAGCAACGTCGCAGCTCCTGATGCCTGAATGTCTTTGACCGTAACCGGCTGTTGATCGTACGTATAGGCGACGACGATACGGCTCAAGCGTCGTTCGAGATCCGTGATCGAGTCTGCTAGACAGAGGACCGCCATGATCTCGGAAGCGACCGTGATATCGAAGCCATCTTGACGCGGTACGCCGTGCGCAGGACCACCGAGACCAATCGTGACTTGGCGCAAGGCACGGTCATTCAAATCAAGAACGCGTTTCCAGACGATACGACGCGGATCGATGCCAAGGATGTTCCCTTGATGCAGGTGATTGTCGAGCAAGGCACTGATTGTATTATGAGCAGATGTGATCGCATGCATATCGCCTGTGAAATGCAAATTGATCTCTTCCATCGGTAGGACTTGGCTATAGCCACCACCACACGCGCCACCTTTTAAGCCCATCGTCGGACCGAGTGAGGGTTCCCGTAAACAAATCATCGTCTTATATTTTGCCCGATGCAATGCCTGTCCGAGTCCTACAGTGACGGTTGATTTTCCTTCACCGGCAGCTGTCGGATTGATGGCAGTGACAAGAATCAGTTTACCGTCAGATTTCGTTGACAATCGGTTCAACAGTCCGTCTGTCAACTTCGCTTTATACTTTCCGTACGTATCAAAATCCTCTTCTTGCAAACCAATCCGGTCCGCAATTTCTCGAATCGGGCGTAAGACGGTTTGTTGTGCGATTTCTAAGTCCGAACGAATGGTCTTTTCCATGATATCGACTCCCTCTTTGATTGGATCTCTCTTTTTTCTAATAGTAGCCTATCTAGTGCGAACGCGCCAAAGGAAAACGTTCAATATTTTCCACCCAATGGGTCAAATGGCGACGTGTTCAAGTGTTAGAGAAAGACGTACTGTAGAGTGGAGGAGGGATGAAACAATGACATCTGGACAAAAGAAGTGGAAACGCGGTCTTGATTTTTGGCTCTTCGTCGGACCGGTCTTTCTTGTATTCGCAGTGATCGTGCTTGTACCGTTTTTCAATGGCGTCATGTATTCGTTCACAGATTGGAACGGTGTGACCGGAGAATTAAATTGGATCGGCTTTGATAACTATGTCCGTCTCTTTACGAGTGACGAGCAGTTCCAGCAGTCATTTTGGTTGACGACGAAATATACGGTCGTCGCCGTCATCTTAACGAATGTCGTCGGTTTCATCTTGGCGTTCTTATTAACACAAAATATTCGCACACGTAATTTCTTACGAACGATTTTCTTCATGCCGAACTTGATTGGTGGGTTGATCCTCGGGTTTGTTTGGCAGTTCATCTATGTCAAAGGCTTCGCATCGATTGGTGAATTGACAGGGTGGAGTATATTTGAACTTCCATGGTTAGGAGATGCCCGGACAGGATTCTGGGGTATCGTCATCGTTTCGATTTGGCAAGGTGGCGGTTACATCATGGTCATCTATATCGCAGCTCTACAAAACGTGCCACAAGAGCTGATTGAAGCAGCAAAAATCGATGGTGCCAATCGTCTCTCGACGTTACGGAACATTACGTTGCCACTGATCATGCCGTCGGTCACGATCTGTTTGTTCTTGACGATTTCATGGTCCTTCAAGTTATTCGATACGAACTTATCCCTAACGAATGGTGGACCATTCAAATCGACCGAAATGCTTGCTTTAAACATTTATAAAGAATCGTTTACGAACAATAATCTTGGACTCGGGTCAGCGAAAGCGATCATCTTCTTCGTTGTTGTCGCCGCGATTACAGTCACTCAAGTCTATCTGACGAAAAAACGGGAGGTGGAAGCATGAGTACGGCACAACCGTTACCCACTCCGCAAGAGGAGAAACCGAAGCGCTCTAAAAAGACGAGAGGTCGTTATTCATTCCGTCTTGGAACAGTCGAACTGGCAGCCTTATTGATGGGGCTTCTGTATATGATTCCGTTTTATTACGTCGTCTCGAATTCATTCAAGACGCAGGGAGATATCTTTACGAATACATCTGGCCTACCAAAGGAATGGATGACGTCCAACTATTCAGAAGCATGGGAAGCCATGAACTTCGGAAAAGTCTTTTTAAACTCCGTCATCATTACAGTCGGCGCTAACGCGGTCATCATCATCTTTTGTTCGATGGCAGCTTGGAAACTCGTCCGGACGAAAACACGCTTGTCGACGATCATCTTTTTCTTATTCGTTGCCGCGATGATCATTCCATTCCAGTCGATCATGATTCCCTTATCGAAACTGTCTGGTGATCTCGGATTGCAGAACAGTTATTGGGGATTGATTCTGATGTATCTTGGTTTTGGATCTGGATTATCAATCTTCTTATACCATGGATTCATGAAGTCGATTCCTGAAGAAATCGAGGAGGCAGCCATCATTGATGGTTGTTCACAATGGGGTGTATTCTGGCGTATCGTGTTCCCATTACTCAAACCGATCACGGTCACGATCATCATCTTGAACACGCTTTGGATTTGGAATGATTTCCTACTGCCATCGCTGATGTTACGAGACGTCGATTTACGAACGATTCCACTCGCGACGTTCTATTTCTTCGGTCAGTATACGAAGCAGTGGGACTTAGCACTTGCCGGACTCGTCCTCGGGATCATTCCGTTATTGTTGTTCTTCTTTGCCTTGCAAAAACAGATCATTCAAGGAATTACGAGTGGGTCGATCAAATAATTTTTGTAAGCGCGTTCTTGCTTCTGCGAGAACGCTTTTTTCATGTTTTACACGTCAGATTAATCTGACAACTTTTATTTTTTTTGAAAAAAAGTCTTTTCAAACACTTGCGACCTGTTGTACGATGTTCTCAATTCAATTGTAACAACGACGTTGAAGGGAAGAGTAACACCTTGTACGACCGTATAGCGAGCTGGGGATGGTGAGAGCCCAGTCGGAAGCAAGATGCGAAGAACCTCCCGGAGTCGCTACCCGAACCCGAATGTAAGTAGGCGTAGCCGGAGTTGCCTGTCCGTTATCATATGGCCGAAGATGAAGTGATTCGTCTTTTGAGTGAGCAACATCGTTGCTAACATGGGTGGTACCGCGGAACCGAGTCTTTCGTCCCATATTCTTGGGAAAGAAGGGCTCTTTTTTATGGCTTCTTTTTCAAAACACAATTGAGGAGGAACACCACCATGACAACACTCGTATCGATGAAACACACACAGGAAGCTATCACACTCGTAAAGAAACGCTTTGAAGAACGCTTTTCGACGACACTCGGATTGACACGTGTCGAAGCACCATTGTTCGTAGAAAGCACACTCGGTGTCAACGATCATCTCAACGGCGTAGAGCGGATCATTCGCTTCGATGCCTTGGATCACACAGCAGATCTTGAAATCGTACAATCTCTTGCGAAATGGAAGCGTCAAGCGCTTCATACGTACGGATTTGAAGCGGGAGAAGGATTATACACGTTGATGCATGCGATTCGTCGCGATGAGATGCTGGATGCGACACACTCCATTCACGTCGATCAGTGGGATTGGGAACGGATCATTACGAAAGAACAACGGACGAGTGCTTATTTACAAGAAACGGTACAAGCGATCTATGCAACGATTCGCCAAGTCGAACAAGAAGTGGAAGCGGAGTATGGTATTTCGGCAATCTTACCGGAAACGATTCATTTCATGACGACACAAGAGCTAGAGGATGCGTATCCGACTCTTTCAACGAAAGAACGTGAAACGGAAGTCACGAAAGCATATGGCGCCGTTTTCCTCATGCAAATCGGTGGCGCACTGGCTTCAGGCGAGAAGCACGATGGTCGAGCGGCTGACTACGATGACTGGACACTCAACGGTGACATTTTAGTACACCACCCAGAAATCGGAGCATTCGAATTGTCTTCAATGGGAATTCGCGTTGATCGTGAAGCACTTTTAAAACAGACGGCGATTGCTCAAGAAGAGGATAAATTGGCGTTCCCGTTCCATCAAGGTGTGCTCGAAGAGCGTCTACCGTTAACGATGGGTGGAGGGATCGGTCAATCCCGTATGGCGATGTTCTTATTGAAAAAACGTCACATCGGTGAAGTCCAAGCTTCTGTCTGGTCAGAAGAGACGCGTAAAAGTCTTCAAGCGGAAGGCGTCCACTTGCTCTGACATATATATAGTAAGAAAGCGTCAAAACAGGATGTTTTATAAAGTAAAGGGCATGCTTCGATTCAGAAGCGTGTTCTTTTTTTTAGGTTCGTAAGACCTCAGGCGGAGGAAAGACGTGTCGATTCCTGATAGAATGGGGATAACAATAAATAAGAAAGAGGTGAAGACATGTCTTCTTTATTGATCGTAGGATTACTCATCCCTGTATTATTCCTCGTATTCCTTTGGTTCAACATTAAAGGATTACGGACGATGTGGCGAGATTATAAACAGACAGGCTCAATCGTTGCACTCGGTTTCTTCATTGTCGGGATTATCGGAATCTTCACAGGCGTCTGGACGACGTTAGTCGTCATCATTTATTATCTCCTCCGTCCAGCGAGAGGATGAACGGAGGGTTACTCGTATGTTGGAATGGTTGTTTTCAGCCGGAGAATCCAATCTCTGGCTGTTTTTAGGAATTATGATCGTTGGTCTTGGAACAGAATTGATTCCGGCAGAAGTGGGCTTACCGTTGCTCGGTCTATATGTGTCGAACGGAACGGTCAGCTGGACAGCTGCTGTTCTGGTCGGTTTTTTAGGAAGTCTGATGGGCGCGACGGTCTTTTATCTTCTAGGTCGTTATGCAGGTCGTCCGATACTTATCCGGTACGGCAAATGGTTACTGATTAAAGAAAAAGAAATTGAGCAAGGGGAGCGCATCGTCGGGAAATACGGAACATGGTCTGCTTTGTTCGGCCGCTTTTTCCCCGTCGTGCGCTCGGTCGTCTCGATTCCATGTGGTTTGTTTGGTCTTTCGTTCAAACGCTATTTACTCGCTTCAAGTATTGGACTTTTTCCGGTTTCCTTCTTTTACATCTGGGTCGGTGAACGATTCGGAGTAGAACGTGCCGAATCCATGCTAAAAGGATTAGAGCAGGAGTTATGGTGGATCTTAGGTGGAATCGTCGTGATTCTTGGTGGATACGTTCTCTACCGTCGTGCTAAAGCGAAGCGTAAAGAACAGAAGCAAGACACACAAACGAAACAACAAGATTCATGAATATGTAAAAAAACAACGCAGTGGATCTTCAGGATCCACTGCGTTGTTTCATGAACAGATCAAGCGGGAGGAAACAGGAATCGCTTCAGTGTCTTGATCCGATGTTTTGGGGTAAGGAGTAGTAACTGATCATTGCCTTCTAGGGCAGTGTCCCCACGTGGTGTAATGATTTGATCATCACGGATGATGGCTGTGATCAAAAATTCCTGAGGCAAATCAATCTCTGAGATCGTCGTTCCAATGAATGGATGGGACATCGGTAACGTCAATTCAATGATTTCCGCATTCGGTTTACCGATTGACATGAATTCAATGACGGTATGGATAGCAGAAGTCTGTGTTTCGTTCAGTCGTAACCGCTCGGAAAGGAACGTCAACATACTTCCTTGAATTAGCGTTGATAATAAGACTGTGAAAAACACGATATTGAAGATCATCGATGCATTCTCGATATCCGCAACGAGAGGATATGTCGCGAGAATGATCGGTACCGCTCCTTTTAGACCAGCAAAAGAAATGAAGACCTTCTCTTGCCACGAATAACGAAACGGAAGAAGACTCACCCAGACTGACAAAGGACGAGCGATGAAAATTAAGATCAGCGCCAACGCAATGGAAGACAGGATGACCTGGACATCGAGCAATTGTTTCGGAAAGACGAGCAGACCGAGCACGATGAACATTCCGATTTGGGCAAGATGCGCCATACTCATCGTAAAACGAACGAGTGTCTGTCGGTAGACGAGTTCATGATTACTGATGTAGATCGCTGTGACATAAACGGCTAAAAATCCACTGGCATGGAACGTATCAGCTAAACCGAAAGACAGGAAAGCAAACGACATGAGCATGATCGGATAAAAGCTAGAAGAGGACAAATCGATCCGATTGATCAAGGTCGAAGCTGCCCATCCGATGAACAAACCAATCAGAAGTCCCATCGCCATTTCCCAAACGAGTGATCCAAGTCCCGATAAGAGCGATGCTTCTTCAGGGTTTGTCACGAACTCAAGGAACAAGACAGTCAAAAAGACGGCCATCGGGTCATTCGTACCGGATTCAACTTCGAGTGTTGATCCGACTTTCCGTCGAATCGGCTGACCACTCAAGACAGAAAAGATAGCAGCGGCATCCGTCGAACCAACGATTGCCCCGAGTAAAAAAGCATTCGCCCAACTAAAGCCCAGAATATAATGGGAAGCAACGGCAACGATGGATGTAGCGATGAAGACCCCGAACGTCGCAAGCGAGAGGGAAGGGGCTAATTCATGACGCACTTCCTTCCAAACTGTTTGCAGACCACCCTCGAATAAGATGATGATGAGGGCGACGGTTCCAAGAAGCTGAGCCAGTTCTGCATCGTCAAAACGAATGAACCCCGTAATGTCGCTTCCAGCAATCATACCAAGGGCGATAAAAATCAGTAGAGCAGGAATATTCAGACGACTTGATAACTTCGTCGTCCAGACGGCGGCAAACAGCAATATACCAATCAATAAAATCGTGAGTTGCAAGGACATGGCATCAAACTCCTATTCCTAAAAGAATCTCTAGTTTCATGATACAACAATTCCGATGAAAAGACTCGGATAACGATTGTTCAATATTTTCCACCACACCGGACAACTTTCTCTCTCTTCATTGCAAGCGTTTTCATTTATTGTGAAGATGTAGCACGAAATGAAACGAAATCAGGGAGGGAATCCGAATGCGTAAAAGAAGATGGGCAGCATTACCTGTCGTCACGACGGCGATGGTCGTCGCTTTGGCAGCATGTGGTGGCGGTACATTGAATAGCGATGACTCGAAAGATAGTGGTTCAAAAGACGGTAAGACGCTCAACGTATTCCAATTCAAGGCTGAAATCGCAAAAGACATGGAAAAGATGGCAAAAGCGTATGAAAAGGAAACCGGAACGAAAGTCGTTGTGCAAACAGTCGGTGGTGGATCGGACTATGGCGCGGCTCTGAAATCACAGTTCGCTTCAGGTAATGAACCAGATGTCTTTAACAACGGTGGCTTTACGGAAGCAAAGACATGGCAGGATAAGTTAGAAGATTTGTCAGATGAAAAGTGGGTCGGTGATCTAACGGAGCTATCAAAAGAGCCTATGACGATTGATGGTAAATTGTATGGTATGCCAATGAACCTTGAGGGGTATGGCTTTATCTACAATAAAGATATCTTCAAAAAAGCCGGTATCACGGAACTTCCGAAAACATTAACTGAATTGACGGAAGCTTCAAAGAAGCTGAAGGCTGACGGAGTGACGCCATTCTCGATTGGGTACGGGGAGTGGTGGATTCTCGGTAATCACCTGTTGAACATTCCGGTCGCACAGCAGGATGATCCAGATCAGTTCATCGCAGACTTGAATTCTGGAAAAGGAAAGTTCGAAGATAACAAACAGTTCAAGGATTTCATGAATCTATTTGATTTAACGATTGAGTACGGTAATAAAAATCCGTTAACGACGGATTACAACACACAAGTCTCTCAATTTGCTGAAGGTAAGACAGCGATGCTTCAACAAGGGAACTGGGCACAACAATTGATTACGGACGTCAATCCGGACATCAACATGGGCTTCATCCCGATGCCGATCAATGATGATAAAGAAAAAATGGACCGTCTTCCTGTTGGCGTACCAAACAACTGGGTCGTCAATAAGAACTCGAAGAACAAAGCAGAAGCGAAAAAATTCCTCGAGTGGATGGCGACGTCTGACACAGGAAAAGACTACATGGTCAATAAATTTAAATTCATCCCTGCCTTCAAATCAATCGAAGCGAAGGATCTAGGACCGCTTGCAGATGATATTCAAGCGTACTCGAAAGACGGAAAAACGATCTCATGGAACTGGTTCAAGTATCCGGATGGTGCTGTAAACGAGTTCGGAGCGATCATGCAAGCATATGTTGGTAAGCAAAAAACAGCTGACGAGATGCTGCAGGACTTCACGAAAACATGGGATAAAATGAAAAAATAAGAAGTGATTCAAAAAAAACATGCCTGTTCCGATTAACTGACGGAACAGGCATGTTTTTTTATGATAAGAAGAATAATTGGATGAAGAAGAGAAGCGCGAACACATAGATGAGTGGATGGACACGCTCTTTTTGGATAGCTTTCATGATTGGATAGACGATGAAACCGAATGCGATACCGGTTGCGATGCTACCGGATAATGGCATGATCAAGATGACGAGGAAAGCCGTGAAAGCTTCGCTGAAATCATCCCATGGAATCTGTTTGATGTTTTGAATCATGAAGGCACCGACTAAAATCAATGCTGGCGCAGTAATCGCAGGGACGCTCGAAATCGATTGAACGAACGGTCCAAAGACGGCAGATAATGCGAATAGAATCCCGACCGTCACGGATGTGAGTCCAGTCCGTCCACCAGCAGCAACACCCGCTGCAGATTCTACGTAAGCGGTTGTGGGACTTGTTCCGAACAATGAACCAGTGACCATCGCAGTCGAATCAGATAATAGGGCACGTTCGCTGTTTTTCAATGATCCATCTTCTTCAATCAATCCAGCCTGTTCTCCGACAGCGACCATCGTACCTGTCGTATCAAACATCGTCACGAGAACGAAGGAGAGGACACCGCTGAACAGACCGTATTGGAACACGTCTTGAATGGCGTTGAACGGATTCGTGATGATCAATCCTTCTGGTAACGTCGGTAACGCAACGAAGGAATTGGAAAACTTCAATTCACCTGTCAGGAATGCAATCAATCCAGAGAGGATCATGGCATATAAAATAGCACCTGGTACACGTTTGATC
The DNA here is from genome assembly GCF_018619035.1 of Exiguobacterium sp. s168. Classification (NCBI taxonomy): domain Bacteria; kingdom Bacillati; phylum Bacillota; class Bacilli; order Caryophanales; genus Exiguobacterium; species Exiguobacterium sp. s168. The sequence goes on from NZ_JACSNE010000008.1 coordinate 34,888, forward strand.
GTCAAGATGGCTGCAACTAATAGTCCGATGAGTGTGATCAATGCTTCTGGTGACGTCAATGCGCCAATCGTGACGAGTGTATCTTCACTAGCGACGAGAATTCCTGACATCTTGAGACCAAGTGAAGCAATGAAAAGACCGATTCCACCTGTGATCGCAAGCTTTAATGTCATCGGAATGATTTCAATCAGCTTCGTACGGATTGGTGATAGTGATAACAATAAGAAAATGACACCAGCAACGAAGACAACTGAGAGTGCTGTCTGATATGGAATCTTTTCACCAACGACAAGTGTATAAGTAAAATACGCATTGAGTCCCATTCCGGGTGCGACTGCGATTGGTAGATTCGCATAAAGCCCCATCAGGAGCGTACCGATCAATGTCGCGATGATCGTCGCAGAAAATGCTTGGGCTTGGGGGATACCGGCATCTGCTAAAATCGTCGGATTGACGAGCAGAATATATGCCATCGTAATGAACGTCACGAATCCAGCTTGGATTTCACGTTTTACGGTTGTTTGATGTGCGGCAAGTTTAAACATGGGTAAAAGGACCACCTTCATAACAAATTGATTAAAAAACGAACATTGATGATATTATAGTAAAATTCATTCGGAATCAAGTCGAAACAAAAAAGAATTTTTTATAGGAATCATGAAAGAGAATATCAGGAAATGATGTAAGCGGATTCAAGGTTATGATACGATTGATTACAAGAAAAAGGATGGGGGCGCCTTTCATGAAAAGTATCCGGACACGTTTGATTCGTCTCGTCGTCCTAGCGATCTTGATTCCGACAGCCCTCGCGACATCGATCTCCTACTTGTATGTACGGCACCAAAACATTGAACAGGCAGAACGTTCTAGCCTGAACGTGTTGACGCGAGGAAATACACAGGTGACCCATTACATAGAGGATATCCGCCGTCTCTCGACAAGTCTGTATGCGAATCGTTCGTTGATGAACATCATGCGCGTCGGAGCAGATCAGGAATTAGACGAATCTGATGGAGTCGTTTCGCGGGCGATGTTAGGTCTGTTTTTATCACGTCAGGATATCGAGCAGTTACATTTCGTCATATTAAATGGTTATTCGGAGTATTCGGTCTACAACATGAAAACGACGAGTCGGGGAACGTTTGATTGGATGCAAGAAACGGATTATTTTCAATTGATGAAAGAAAAAAGTGGCTGGTTGATTGACGGAGCGCACACGATTGAACCATACAATGTGCACACGATGATTCTTGATGAGAAACAAGTCGTTAGTTTTCGTTATCGCATCGATCGTGTCGAAACAGATGAGCCACTCGGCTTCCTTTCAGTGGATATTCCAGTCCGTGTATTCGAACAACAGTTAAAACTGTTCGAGAATGATCCGGAAGAGTCGTTATGGTTGATGACAGAACAGCGTGTATTGGCACAGACTGGAGCAGAGATGGAACTACCGGTCGATCAATTCACTGGGCAGAGTGGGAGTTTACGTGTCGGAAAATCGTTCATCGTCTACTCAAAGACGATGACGAATGGCGTTCCACTCATACTCGTCAAACGGATTCCGTATGCGTCAGTCATCCAAGGGGCGAACGAAACTGCATTGATTCTTGTTTTGATCGGTCTCGTCTCACTGTTCGTCATGATCATTGCCGCAAGTCTCGTTGCCATGCAGATCACGAAACCAATCAAACAGTTGACAGCAAACGTCTGGCGAGTCGAACAAGGGGATTTATCAGCACCATTCGTTGCGACGACGAATGACGAGATTGGATTACTCAACCGTCAGTTCCAACGCATGATTCAACGGATTGATCGTTTAATCAAACGGGAGTATCGACTGGCACTTGAAAACCGGACGAATGAGCTACGTGCATTACAATCTCAGCTCAATCCGCACTTCTTATTCAATGCCTTACAATCGATCGGAACGACGACGCTACAAGGAGACCGGAAGATCGCGTACCGCTCGATCACCGGATTATCACAAATGATGCGCTACTCGATGAATAATGAGCAGACGATCGTAACCCTAAAACAAGAAGTCGATCATCTTCAAGCGTATATTCGTTTGCAACAGCAACGTTTTCCGGAACGGTTCCGTTATATCGTTGACATCCCGTGGCATCTCAATGACATTGAAGTGCCGAAGATGATCTTGCAACCGTTCGCTGAAAATTACTTCAAACACGGATTTCGACAGCAATTAGCAGCGACAGAAAACTATCTCGCCTACAAAGTCCGGACGGATGGTGGACGTCTCATCATTCACATCGAGAATAGCGGCGCCGTCCTCGAAACAGGACGACTTGAAGAGATTGATCGAAAAATGCGCATGCATCGTAACCCAGAAGATCTCGAGACGAGCGGCATTGGTCTCCATAATATTTATGAACGACTCTTGATTTTTTACGGGGAGCAAGCCAATATGACGCTCTCTTCTTCAGCGGTAGAGGGAGGATTCAAAATCGTGATTCGGATTCCATATGAGAAGGGGGACTTGGCATGAACGTGTTGATCGTAGACGATGAACGACATGTACGGGAAGCGGTCAAATTGCTCGGAGAATGGGACAGTTGGCAGGTCTCACATATTTACGAGGCGGAACATGGGGAAGAAGCGAAACGATTACTGGATACTGGAACGATCGATTTAATGCTGACAGATGTCGAAATGCCTGGACTCGACGGATTAACATTACTAGAATGGACAAAAAATCATCATCCAAAGGTCGTCACGATCGTGCTGACAGGGTATGATGATTATACGTATATGCGACGTGCCATTTTGCATCAATCCTTTGATTATTTATTGAAGCCGGTTGATCCAGATGTACTCAATGATGCCTTGTCCCGCGCGATGGAATGTATCCATCCGGTAGTGGAATCAGGAGAAGCGATTGATCAAATCGCCAAATACATCGAAACGCATTATGCGGAAGAATTGACACTGCAATTCATGAGCGAACGGTTTTACTTGAGCCGAGAGTATATATCACGACGCTTCAAACAGCGTTTTTCCGTTAACTTATCTGATTATATTCAAACGATTCGCTTGAATCGAGCGAAGGAATTATTGAGTGAGACGGAAGCGCGCATTTACGAAATCGCACTTGAAGTCGGATATCAGGACGATAAGTATTTTCGGAAAGTGTTCAAAAAACAATTCGGTATGACACCGAATGAGTTTCGTGAATTGTTGTCGATTTAAACGACTATCGAGGAGGAATCGTACATGAGTGTACACATTAATGCAGCTGAAGGACAAATCGCCGAAACGGTCTTACTCCCAGGAGATCCGTTACGTGCTAAATACATCGCTGAGACGTTTTTAGAGGACGTCGTCCTTTATAACGAAGTTCGAGGCATGTATGGCTTCACAGGTACTTATAAAGGGAAAAAAGTCTCGGTTCAAGGAACAGGTATGGGTGTACCATCGATGTCAATCTATGCGAACGAACTTGTTCAGTCATATGGTGCGAAGAACTTGATCCGTGTCGGAACTGCCGGTGGGATCACGCCAGACGTTAAAGTTCGTGACGTCGTCATCGCGATGAGTGCTTCGCATGACATGGCACAGAACCGTGTCCGTTTTAATGGACTAGACTACGCACCGACAGCTTCTTTTGATCTGTTGCATAAAGCATATACAGCAGCTAAAGAACAAGGTATCGATGCAAAAGTTGGTCAAATCTTCACGACGGATCAGTTCTATCAAGATGATTTCCATCACTTCAAAAAATGGGCGGATTTCGGATGTCTCGCAATCGAGATGGAAGCGGCAGGTCTTTACACACTTGCAGCAAAACATAAAGTAAACGCACTGACGATCCTGACGATTTCAGATCATCTGTTGACAGGTGAAGAAACAACATCGGAAGAGCGCCAGACGACATTCAACGATATGATGAAAGTCGCGCTTGAGACAGCGATTCAATTATAAGAAGTAAGACGGAGAAGCCTCTCCGTCTTTTTTCATAGTCGAAAAGAGATATGGTAAGATAAAGGCAGTGTTATAGATCAGTTAAAGGGGAGATTCTCGGATGGAGACAACGATGACAGAGACAGTGCTTTCAGAGCGCCTTGAGACACAGCGTCACTTTTTCCAAACAGGTGCAACACGTAGTCTAGCTTTTCGCTTAAGCATGCTGACGTTCTTACGCCAAGCGATTGAAACGCATGAAGCCGCGATCTATGAGGCATTAAAACAAGATCTCAATAAAGGACAGCATGATGCTTTTACGACGGAAATCGGTTTCGTTTATGGAGAGATTCAACGGATGGAGCGACAACTCCGTCGACTGGCACGTCCAAAGCGTGTCGCAACACCGCTTCTGCATATCGGCTCAAAAAGTGAAATCCAGTACGAACCCTATGGCAACGTTCTTGTCATCGCGCCATGGAACTATCCTTTCCAGCTGGCACTTGCTCCGGTCATTGGTGCGATTGCAGCGGGGAATACGGTCGTCCTTAAACCATCCGAGCTGACACCGAACGTCTCTCGTGTATTACGAGAAGTTTTTGAAACGGCATTCCATGAACGATTCGGAATCGTCATAGAAGGAGATGCTGAAGTCAGTAGCGCTTTACTAAACGAGCGTTTTGATTATATCTTCTTTACGGGTTCCACACGCGTCGGAAAAATCGTGCATCAGGCTGCGGCGAAGCATTTAACACCGGTCACACTTGAACTGGGTGGGAAATCACCGACGATCGTTCACAAGGATGCGGATCTTCGTCTAGCAGCGAAGCGGATCGCATGGGGAAAGTGGCTGAATGCCGGACAAACATGTATTGCCCCGGATTACGTATTGATCCATGAAGACGTTAAAGAACGTTTTTTGCAGTTGATTGAAGAAGAAGCCTTTAAACAGTACGGGAATGGCGTCGGCGTCTCATCCTACGTCAAAATCGTATCGGACGATCATCTGAATCGCCTCAGCAGTTACTTGTCGCAAGGGACGATCGAATTCGGTGGACAAGTGGATCCGGAAACGCGTAAGATGGCGCCGACTGTCATGACGAATGTAGCGGTGGATGCTCCATTGATGCAAGACGAAATCTTTGGACCGATCTTGCCGGTATTGACATACCGTGAAGTCGAAGAGGTCATCGCGTTCGTTAACGATCGTGATAAGCCGCTTGCGCTTTATCTGTTCACAGAGAACAAAGCCGTCGAACATCGTATCCTTGAACGGATTTCATTCGGTGGCGGATGTGTCAATGACACGTTGATGCACGTCGCACAGCATCATCTACCATTTGGTGGAGTCGGGGCGAGTGGCATGGGTGGATATCATGGCAAGTATAGTTTCGAGACGTTCAGCCATCGTAAAGGAATCGTCAAAAACACGACGGCGTTCGATTTACCTTTCCGCTACATGCGAACAAATAGCAATTCCAAATGGATGCGCTTTTTGTTATGATGAGCTGTGATTAATTGACTTAAGAAGGAGCTCTTCACTTGAAAGATCAAGTAAAACAGTGGATGAAACGAACAGGCTTGATTGAACGCAGTCTGCGAACCATCATGAAAGTCTTTACGTGGTTGCCACAAAAATCAAATCGAGTCCTTTTCGAGAGTTTTCTCGGAAAGCAATATAGTGACAGTCCGCGTGCCATCTACGAATTGATGCGTACGATGCATCCGGAATGTGAGTTGATTTTTAGTAAACAACGAGGTGTTACGTTTCCACGAGACGTCAAGACGGTAGATCGGTTGACGTTTCGCTGGATTTATTTGCTCGCGACGTCACGGGTCTGGGTATCAAACAGTCGGTTACCGGGTTGGTTGATCAAACCGAAAAAAACGTATTATCTCCAGACATGGCACGGCACACCGCTCAAAAAGCTCGCGCTTGATATGGATGATGTCCAAATGGCGAATACGACGACGGAGCGGTACAAGCAAGGATTTAAGCAAGAGACTGCAAAATGGTCCGGCTTAATTTCCCCGAATGCCTACTCTAGTTCAATCTTTCGGCGAGCATTTGCTTTTGAAGGTGAGATGCTAGAAATTGGATACCCTCGAAATGATATATTTTATCAAGAGGCACGGCATGCTAAAATCAAAGAAGCAGTATATCGCCACTATGATATTGATCATTCAAAAAAAGTCTTGTTGTATGCACCAACTTGGCGAGATAATGCATTCGAAGGTCAAGGGAAATATTCATTTGAGCTACCTTTTTCGCTAAATGAATTTGAAAAGCGATTTGGGGATGAATACGTTCTGCTTGTCCGAATGCACTATTTAGTCGGAAGTCGTCTCGACGTCACTGCTTATCCATCCGTTCGAAATACATCGGACTACCCGGATATCGCGGAGCTCTATCTGGCGTCGGACGCCTTGATCACGGATTATTCTTCTGTCATGTTTGATTTTGCGCACTTATCTCGTCCGATTTTATTCTATACGTATGATTTAGAACATTATCGAGATCAGTTGCGTGGATTTTACTTCGATTTTGAGCAGGAGGCACCGGGACCATTGTTGTCGACTGAAACAGCACTGTTTGAAGAGCTGAACCAGTTAGATGATTGGCACACACGGTATGCGTCAGCATTTCGAGCGTTCCAAGAGACGTATTGTCAATGGGATGATGGACAGGCTTCAGAACGGGCGATGAAGACGATCATAAAGAGAATTCACGGATAAAAGGGAGAGCAGAATCATGAAGAAGGTTATTACGTACGGAACATTTGATTTATTACACTGGGGTCATATCAACATCTTAAAACGCGCAAAAGCGATGGGAGACTATCTTATCGTTGCGATTTCAACGGACGAATTCAATCGTTTGAAACATAAGCAGTCCTACCATAATTTCGAGAATCGAAAGATGATTCTTGAAGCCATCCGTTATGTGGATGAAGTCATTCCGGAAAACAGCTGGGATCAAAAAGTAGAAGATGTGAAGAAGCATAACGTCGACCTCTTCGTCATGGGTGATGATTGGAAAGGCGAGTTCGATTTCTTAAAAGAGCATTGTGAAGTCGTTTACCTTAGCCGAACTGAGGGTATTTCTACGAGTCAGATTAAAACGGAATTAGCTTCGAAGTGATTGAAGAGGAGACCACACGACGACGTGCGGTCTTTCTTCGTAGAAGGGCAGGATGAAAGTGGTTAGAGAAGGAATCGTATGGGTCTATTTATTGTTGTTTCGTATTTGTTATGGTGTCTTTCGGTTGTTACCGCTTCGCCCCGTCACTTTATTTTGGATGACATACGGGGATAACGCAAAACCTGTTAATGATCGCTTGGCGCAGGAATTGCCAAATGAGAAACGGTATCTGGTATATGATCACCATTTCATGAAGCAGCCGGATTTATGGAAGTCAGACCGAATGCTTCGCTTTCGTCGATTACGGTTCGTCAGACTCGCATATTTACTTGCGACCTCCCGGACGGTTTTCGTCGATAATTATGTTGCGGAATTCAGTGTTGCTAAAACGCGACGTGGAACACGACGTATCCAGCTATGGCATGCCGGCGGAACGTTAAAGCAGTTTGGACTAACTTCTTCGAAAAGCCTGTTCGTATCGGAACGGATACGAAATCGGTTCCGACGTGTCTATCAGGAATATGGTGATTTCATCGTGCCGGGGATGCGTTGTGCGACACAATTCATGGCACCGCATGATTTAAAACGATCTCATTTTAAACCGTTCGGCATGCCACGGACGGATTATTGGTATGATGAGGTTCAGCGGGAACATCGGGCGCTTGATTTAAAAGAACGTTATGTAAAACCCGACCGCCGGATTCTATTGTATGCCCCGACTTACCGCGAATATAAAGGAACGGAAGATCACACGATTCAACAATTTGAACAACTGGCTAAAACAGGCTGGACGATTCTTGTTAAGTTACATCCGACGATCCGAGCGCTTTCGACCTATCGTTCCGCCCATATACATCTTGTGGATGACACGTATCAGATCAATGATTATTTGCTCATCACGGATGTTCTGGTGACCGACTATTCGTCGATTCCATTTGAAAGCTGTCTTCTTGAGGTTCCAACGTTCTTATACACACCGGACATCGATACATATCGACAACTACCAGGACTTGTCGATCAGTATCCAAAACCATTACCGGTGCGACAGACGGAGCAGATGGCGCAATTGATGGAGTGGATCGTGTCTGACGCGATACTTGAAGAGTGCCGTCAGCACATGCAAGAATTCCAAACAAGTTGGTATGATCACCCACCAGGTCAAGCAGTTGAACGAATCGTTCATCATTATTACGGAACAGGTATGTAATACTATATCTGACGATTGCTTTAGTTTTAGAAAGCGGTCGTCAGATACTTTTTCAAAAATAATGTGAAAAATTGAACAAAGTTTGACAATCTTTTGAAAATCCATTCTTTTGAACTGTGATGTTCTATACTAAAAGCAGAAGAAAAGGAGAGGAGAAATGGATATGCTGACTTGTGGAACGACTGAAGCGAATACATTCATCTTATCACCTGAGACAAGAACGTTACTAGAGAGCTTCATGACGGAAACGACGTTCAAAAAGGATTCCATCGTCTGTTGGGAAGGGGAAATGAACGACAAGTTGTTTTATGTGAAACAAGGAGGCGTCAAACTATCGAAGTTGACGAAAAAAGGCAGTCCATTACTGATGTTCTTATATTTCAAAGGGGATCTATTTGGTGAATTTGATGTAGGAGAAGCTTTTCCGAGTTCATACAGTATCGAGACGATGGAGGATAGTATCATCGGTTTCCTCTCAAAAGAAAAATTAGAGGAACTCATGAGAAAGGATGGTACTTTTGCGCTTGAGATCATGCGGTGGCAAGCATTGATGCGGAAACAGACGGAGACTAAATTGCGCGACTTGCTATTGTTCGGAAAACCGGGTGCGTTAGCTTCGACGTTACTTCGTCTCATCGCGATGGAAGGGGAACAAGTAGGAGAAACCTACCGTCTTGCAAAACGTCCATCCGATGGGGAGTTTGGTCAATTGATTGGCGCACCGCGTGAAACGGTCAATCGGATGTTCTCCCAGTGGAAAAAAGAAGGTGTCATTTCGATGACGCCAAAAGAAATCATCATTCATGATGCACAATATCTGCGTGATCTGTGTCATTGTGAAGGATGCCCAGCAGGTGTTTGTCGAATTTAATAGATAGTGTACAAACAATTCAAACGTGAAGCAGAATTTTCTGCCTCATGTATGGATTGTTTTTTTGTAGATGAGTCGTGCCTCCTTCTCTTGTTCAGATGTGAACTTTTTGTGTGTTTTTAGAAAGAAAAGTGCGGATTCTTCACATTTGAAGTGATATATATCACAGTTTCCGAACTTGCTGAATTCTTACAATAAAGACAAGTTCAAAGCAGGAGAGGAGTAATCACCATGGACCAAAAATCAGAATCAAACCTCAAAGGAACATTTATTGCCGTCCTGATCGTAGCAGGTGTCATCATCGGGATGTGGAGTTCAATCTTTCTATTGTTCATATCACGTTAAGGGGGAATCACGATGCACATTCATCGTTTAGAAAAAATTTGGCTGATCTTCGGAGTAGCGATGCTAGCGGTCTTCTTGACCATCATCGGTGTATCCGCTTTTGCATCGGGCAATCAACCACCATCCGATGCGACATTGATTGATCCGACGAAAGTCGATCAGACGAAACCGTTTGATAAACCAGGACTAAAAAAGATTGATGATGACCGATACGAAGCGGTCATCGTTTCACAAGCTTTTCAGTTTACACCAAAAGATATGGTCATACCTAAAGGGGCGACAGTCGATTTTCTCGTGACATCGAAGGACGTCGTTCATGGATTTGAAATCGTTAAGACGAACGTCAACATGATGGTCGTTCCCGGACATATTAATTCGATTGAGTATACGTTCAAGGAAGCAGGCGAATATCTCGTCGTATGTAATGAATATTGTGGTAATGCCCATCATATGATGGCAACGAAAATCAAGGTGGTGGAATAAGATGAATGCCATTTCAAAAAAATTAAGACAGTTCGAGATGGAGCGTGGTCTGCCTGCTACCGTCATCGGAATTAAGGAAGCGAAGCTCGCTTTCGCACATGTTAGTTTTTCACTTGTCGCCTTATTGATTGGTGGTTTATGTGGATTGTTGCAAACGATGGTGCGGACAGGTGTCATTCCAGAAATTGCTGGAGTCGGCTACTATGAGCTTCTCACTGCCCACGGGTTAATGCTTGCAATCGTCTTTACGACGTTATTCATTTTCGGATTATTGTTCTCATTTTTAGGTCAATCGTTCGGACGATTCGAAGAGTTTCCGCGACGTCTCGGATGGGTCGGATTCTGGTTCATGATTCTTGGTGTCGTCCTCGTCACGTGGATGGTGCTTGCAGGAGAAGCTTCCGTCCTCTATACATTCTATGCACCACTCAAGGCACATCCAGTATTTTATATTGGACTCGTCATCTTCGTCGTCGGAACGTGGATTGCTTCTGGTGCCATGTTCCGTATGTATGCTGATTATAAACGGGAACACCCTGGCGTTCATCCACCACTTCAAGCATACATGAGTATTATGACTGCCTTATTATGGGTGGTTGCGACACTCGGCGTAGCAGCGACGATTCTCTTTCAACTCCTTCCTTTATCTCTTGGTTGGACAGATAAGGTCGGGATCGAGCTATCCCGAACGCTATTTTGGTACTTTGGTCATCCACTCGTCTATTTTTGGTTATTACCTGCTTATATCGTTTGGTATACGGTCATTCCGAAAATCGTTGGTGGGAAGATTTTTTCTGACGCGTTAGCGCGAATGTCATTTTTATTGTTCTTACTTTTTTCATTCCCAGTTGGTTTTCACCATCAATTGTTAGAGCCGGGGATTTCTGCATTTTGGAAGTATGTCCAAGTCGTTTTGACATTCCTCGTCATCATCCCATCATTGATGACTGCCTTCTCGATGTTTGCGACATTCGAGCTAGCGGGTCGCCGTAAGGGAGCAACTGGCATATTTGGTTGGGTGAAGAAAATGCCATATCGTGATGTTCGTTTTCTTGCACCGTTCATCGGGATGTTATTCTTCATTCCAGCAGGTGCAGGTGGTGTCATTAATGCGTCCCATCAACTAAATATCATCGTTCACAATACATTATGGGTCACTGGACACTTTCACATCACGGTCGGTGCGGCTGTCGCACTAACGTTCTTCGGAACAGCGTACTGGCTTGTTCCACTCTTACGTGGTCGGACGTTGACGCCGGCAATGAATCGTCTCGGACTTGTTCAAACGGCTGCCTGGACGATCGGAATGCTCTTCATGTCGACGGCGATGCATATCTCAGGTCTACTCGGTAATCCAAGACGGACCGGTCCGGCCGCTTATTTCAAAGATTCAATCGTCGCCGACTGGATTCCGTATCATGTTGCAATGGCGATCGGTGGAACGATTTTATTCATCTCGATTCTGCTATTCCTCTATGCGATGTTCCAACTTGCTTTCCGGGCACCGAAGGGAAAAGAAGAATTTCCGATTGCTGAAACAGAAGAAGAGGCGATGGCAACGCCACTCTTCTTTGAAAATTGGAAGCTATGGATTTTCGTGACGTTCGCTTTGATTGCGTTTGCCTATACGGTACCGATTTGGCATATGATTGAAAATGCCCCTCCAGGAGCTCCCGGATGGAGACTCTGGTAAGACAGTGAAAAACCCCGAATCGTCTCTAAATAGGAGACGATTCGGGGTTCTTTGCGTGAGCTTAAGGAATAAGTAATGAAGGGCTAATTCTTATTTGACGAGATTATGCTTGAAGGCATAGACGACAGCTTGTGTACGGTCTACGACATCGAGTTTCGATAAGATGTTCGAGACGTGTGTCTTAACGGTTTTTAAGGAAATGAATAATTCGTCTGCGATTTCTTGGTTCGCCATACCACGAGCCATCAATTGAAGAACTTCCTGCTCACGTTCCGTCAAATCATCATGCAAGTGTGTCGTAGGACGACGAAGACGTTCCATCATTTTACCGGTCACTTGTGCTGCCATGACCGATTGACCGTTTGCCGTCTTGCGAATCGCTTCTGCAATATCAAAGGCGCTAGCGGTCTTTAAAACATAACTCATCGCACCCGCTTCAATGACAGGATAGACTTTCTCGTCATCAAGAAAACTCGTCACGACGAGAATTTTTGCTTCCGGCCAGTCTTTGCGAATCAGTCGTGTTCCTTCGACGCCATCAACTGGCTCCATCACTAAATCCATCAAAATGACATCCGGTCGATGTTCAAGCGCAAGCAAGGCTCCTGCTTGACCATCCGACGCTTCGGCGACGACCTCGATGTCTGGTTGTGTGGAAAGGAAAGCAGACACACCGGCCCGGACCATCTCATGATCATCTACTAATAATACGCGTATCATACTTGCACCATCCGATCTTTTCTAAGTTTGACTTCGATTTGGGTTCCTTGTCCTGGAACACTGACGAGACGAATCGTTCCGCCCATCTCAGCCGTCCGTTCCCGCATCGAATTAATGCCATAAGAGGCAAGTTTCTTTTCATCAACGACGAATCCGACACCATCATCATTCATGCTCAGAATGATCGTTTCGTTGAATTGTCGAAGTTCAATATCCATATGAGACGCTTTCGCGTGACGTAATGCATTCGTCAATCCTTCTTGAACGATCCGGAATAACTCGTTTTCAATTTGTCGTGGCAGTGACATCTCTTCTAACTTCCAACTTAATTGTGTGGACTGCTTTCTGGATAATTCTTCGAGCAATTGAGAAAGTCCTTGTTGTAACGTCATCCCTTCAAGTTCGACGGGGCGAAGTTGAAGTAAGAGTGAGCGCATTTCGGACTGTGCCGTTTGTGCCATCGTCTCGACCATCTCGATTTGTTTGGCGGCAGCTTCAGGTTGAGACAGAATCGTCTGTTTGGCTGCTGTTGTCATCATGGAAATGGCATAAAGCTGTTGCGAAACGGAGTCATGTAAATCACGTGCTAATCGCTTTCGTTCTTCCGTAACGGCTTGAACTCTTACTTGTTCAACATGTTGCGGACGCGTGCTGATCTTTTGGACGGTTTCGACTTGTTCGTCGATACGTTTTCCGATCCGCGATAAGCGTGTCAACGTATGGAAGTAGGGACCGGGAACGATTGTCACATCTTTTCCTTGTTCCAGTTCAATGATGGCAGTCGTGACACGTTTGAAGTCACGTCGCAAGAAAAAGTAATGCATGCTACCGATGGCAAGCGGTAGCAATAAAGAGAGTCCGATGACGAGTAGAAGGACAGGGAAATCTTGTTGGCGAACGAACAAGACATGCCAATCGACTTGTCGCGTACTTAAGAATAACAACGTCGTCATGACGGCTGTCAAAAAGCCCGTCATGACTTGGAGTGCAATGACACCAAGCGGGAATTGATCACGCTTCATATCGAAGACACCTCCACGTTGCCAATACCGAGCATGACATGGATACGAACCTTCCGTGTCGCTTCACCGTATTCAGGTGCTCGGAATTGAATACGTCGATTAAAGAAGGTTGGAATCCGGCGGATGTCCGTTTTGACGCTTCCAAAGCCGATTGAGGTATCAAGCGTATAGTCATAGCCGGACGGTAACAGAATCCGGACGTCCCCGACGACACCACTGACGACGATTAATGTCTCACCTTCCGGAACGTAAGCGTGTGTCAAATCGATTTCTAAATCCTTGACGATGAACTGTTCGCTCAAATCCTGTAAGACGTATGGTGCATCGGCTTGGGTCGAGAAGGAGTAAGCCGGTTGAATCTTGATGCCTTCTTCTTCATATTGATGCGGGGCAATCCGTGAAAACAAAAATTCTCGGACGGAATGCCGTGTTACGAGAATAATCCCGAGATAGAGCAAAATTCCGGCAATGACAAAACCGATGGCAGCCGAACTAAGGACGACGCCAGCAAGAATAATCGTACCGACGATGTAGAAGAGAATCGCTAATTTTTCATGATTGCGTCGTCGGAAATGAATCCCGACATAGTACAGCAGGAACGGAAATAAGACACCAAACAATACATTTCCTGCACCGGACAATAGGTCATAGAACAGACCGAGGGCGAACAGGATCGATACGTAACCGACCAGTTGTTTCGTACTTAATCGTCGCACGATCAATCTCCTTTCTAACATGACAAAGGGAGGCATACGCCTCCTTCGTCATTGACTGCTTATTGGTGAATGCGGCGCTCGAGTTCAGCGATACGCGCATCGATATCATCTTCATCAACGGCTGGTTGTTTTGCCTCAGACTCTTCTGCCGTGAACGGATGTGCTTCTTCTTTTATAGTAGCATTTGGTTCGCGATCTAGCACCTGGTTCATCTTGTTTTTTAAGTTTGAGACGTTTTCGCGCATCATCCATTCGTACCGTTTGTTCTGTAAATCTTCGAGCTTTAACTTCAACTCGAGAGCTTCACGTTCCAATTCGTTCAACTCGCGTTTCGTCTCAGCGACGAGTTCTTCGAAGAACCGGTATTGCTCCCCGTAATGTTTCGATTCGATGGCTGCGCGCTCAGCCAGTTGTTGTTCACCGGCTTCATTTGCGATCTCAACTTGCTTGAAGCGTTTATCGGCTAAATCCTTCGCTTCTTCTTGTTTATGCGTTAATTCTTGCAGTAATGTCCGTTGACGCTCGAGTAGTCGATCGATTTCTTTTAAATCAGCTTCTGTAGATCGAATATGACGAACGAGCTTTTTAGCAGGTACTTCGCCCTGTTCGGCTGCCTTTTTAACTTCTGTCATCATTTGTGTTGCAAAATCGTTGAGTTGATCAAATACATTTTTCATGAAAAATTCCTCCTTAGAAGTGGCGAATGCTATCGGGTCATACCTTTTGATTTGATTAGAAACGTTTTTCGTCTAAGTCTTTCCAGTCTGCTTCGAAATGTGTCGTTGATGTACGGCGACGGTTAAAGAGATCCTGGACATTAACACGTTGTAGCTTCATACGCATGTAACCGACGTACAATGCGATGGCTGCTGCGATTCCGATAACTGCCCAGATGTTCGAGAGGGCAAGTCCGATTCCGATGGCTGCTAGGAATCCGAAACCGAGTTTCGCTGGCCATTTGTTCGATTGCATGAACTTACTGATCGAATAGAACGCGAGTAACGCCCCTAAGCCAAGTCCGATCATGTGCGGTAATGTTCCGATGACAACGGCAAGTAATGCCAGTCCAGCGAGAATCATCACCAGTTGTTTTCCTTTCGATTGCTTCATGAGGAAGCCTCCCTTGTGTTGATACCTTTATGATACGGGAGTCCTTCTGTTCCGACGACGCTCTTTGGACCGTATTTGCTCTCGGGCTTAAGGCGGAGAGAAGATCTGACTTCGAGGGAAGCGCTGTCAGAACCATTGATTGATATGGTATTCTATAAAGGAATCGAATTGAGAGGAGTGATGTTGATGAGTGCAACAATCAACGTAAAACAAGTAACATGTGTCGGAAACCAGGGAGGGGTTTCCCTCCCTTAAATCAGAGGAGGAAACCATTTGAACGAATGGGGTACACCACCTGTCTACGAAACGACAGGAACAGAACGATTAGGACGGATTATAGCTGTCTATCAAACACACTATCGTGTTATGACGGAAACAGGAGAGTCGCTCAGCGAGCTGTCTGGTAAGTTACGTTTCCAATCGGGAACAAAAGCTGAATTGCCAGCGGTCGGGGACTGGATCATCCAAACAGAGCGAGAGCCAGGCAAAGGACGAATCGAACGTGTCTTGCCACGATCTTCTCAATTTTCCCGAAAAGCGGCAGGAACGGAAACCGAGGAACAAATCATCTGCGCAAATGTCGACGTCGCCTTGCTTGTCATGGCTTTTGGACATGACTTCAACGTCCGTCGACTGGAACGCTATTTAACGGTTGCTTGGGATGCAGGGGTGACACCAATCATCGTCCTGACGAAAAAAAGTTTGATGCCGTCGATTGAAACGGAACTGCAGGCTGTCGAAGCGATTGCGTTCGGAACACCAATCCTTGCCGTTGATTCCTTGACGGGTGACGGATTAGAGGTGTTGCGTGAACAGTTACAAATCAAGCAAACGATCGTGTTAGTTGGATCGTCCGGCGTCGGGAAGTCGACACTCGTCAATGCTTTAGCTGGAGAACAGTTAATGGAGACGGGGGGCGTACGAGAAGACGATGAACGCGGACGTCACACGACGACGCATCGCGAACTGAAACGACTATCGAACGGTCTATTGCTTGTTGATACACCGGGGATGAGAGAATTGGCCTTATGGGATGGAAGTGACGGTTTATCGTCGACGTTTTCCGATATTGAGGAGCTTGCTGAAAACTGTCGTTTCCGAGACTGTGAACATGAGAAGGAACCGGGCTGTGCCGTTCGGACAGCTTTAGAAGATGGTACACTAACTGCTGAGCGCTGGAACAGCTTCGTCAAGCTAAAACGGGAAATCGCCTATGCGGAACGCAAGCAAAACGTGGCGTTGCAGGCGGCAGAGAAGGAAAAGTGGAAAAAAATCCACAAGCAGGCCCAAGCGCATACGAAAGTGAAGTATCAAAAGCGATAATACGACTGAAATATGAAAAGCATCTGCAACGGAAAAAGGAGTCTCTTTTTCTATGCAGATGCTTTTTCTCGTTATTCTTTTGAAAGTGATTCATTCGTTTCTGTATTGAACGGAACGTTACCCGTCAAAGCATCAAGACGGTGTAAGTCGGATTGAATCGCTTCAGGGTCACTTCGGCGAGCGTTTCGTACCGTGGCAGTTCCGACCGAATGATCGTTGAATCCAGTCGTTAAATCAAACGTCCGATTCGACAGCCGATCGGTGAAATAGCGATCGTGAGAGACGAAGAGGAGCTCACCAGGGAAGACATCGAGAGCGGCTTCGATTTGTTCACGAGTCGCAAGATCCAAATAGTTCGTTGGTTCGTCGAGAATAAGCAAGTGAGCACCAGAAAAATACAGGCGTAAGAAAGCGATCCGACATTTCTCACCCATACTAGCGTCGGAAATCGACCGGTAAACATCATCGCGACGGAATAAAAAACAGGCGAGCAACGTCCGAGCGTCCGTTTCACTCATCGTGCCGTACTCAAGTAATGCCTCTAACAACGTACCGGATGTCGGTAAGTGGGAAAGGGCTTGTGAAAAATAGCCAGTCTTCAATCGAGGATGACGGATTACATTCCCTTGATTAGGGACATACTCGCCCTCGATGAGACGCAGTAAGGTCGATTTCCCGCTTCCATTCGGTCCGATGACAGCAATTCGGTCGCCACGTTCTACCGTAAACGAAACATCGTTTAGGATTACTGTTGTCTCATGCATGAATGAGACACGTTCGAACGAAATCAGCCGTTTCGCACGAATCGCTTCATGTTCGAATGCGACGTGAACAGTCGGTGCAACTTGTGGTTTTTGTACACGATCCTCGAGTAGACGCTCGAGCTGTTGTTCCTTTGCTTTGACCTTGGTTGCGTGTTTAGCAGCCTTTTTTTTCGCATACGGATCTCGTTCACTCGCTTGATCGGAGGCTTTTTGATGCCATTGCTGATAACCCTGAATCATGCGGGTCAGCTCTTTACGTGTACGTTCTTGTTTTTCGTACGCTCGTTGTTGCGACAGAGCTTGATGTTCTTTTTGTTCTTTATAGGACTGGTAGTTTCCGTTGTATCGCGTTGCTCCTGATTCGGATAGTTCAATGACGGCATCTGCCGTTGCATCGATGAAGAACCGTTCGTGTGAGACATAGAGAATCGAAGTCCGTGACGTATTGACCCATTCGGTGAGCCACTCGAGTGTCTCTTGATCCAAATGATTCGTCGGTTCATCGAGAATGATGAAATCAGGTCGTGACAGAAGCAGACAGGCAAGCTGGAGGCGTGTCTGTTCACCACCGCTTAAACTAGATGCTACATGTGTCCAGAGTGCTTCCTCTAATTTGACTTCTTTCAAGACGCGGGTCGCATCTGCTTCAAGCGAGAAGGCATCCTGATCGAGTGCTTGTTGATAGACCGTCAAGTCACCATTCATGGCGTCAGCGCGAAGGCGATAACGAACCGCATCCGCTCGTTCGACGACATCAAGAACGGTTCTATCACCGGGCAGGAAGTGTTGGGATAGGAGACCGAGCTGTTTATAATGACGTTTGATCGAACCGTCAGTCGGCTGAAGTTGGTCAGCAATCAAGTGTAATAGTGTTGTTTTTCCGATACCGTTCGGACCGATTAAGGCGACATGTTCGCCGGTATGAATATGAAAAGAAACGTCCGAGAAAAGGCGTCGTTCGTCGTAGTCCATCGATAGGTGTTGAATCGTAAGTGTTTCAGTAGGCATAAAAGCAGCTCCTTTAGCGTTCATTTCCGATAAGATGAAATGAAAAACACACCATCCGAAGCGAGCGGATGGTGTGCCGGAGTGTAACTCAAAGAAGGCGATGACCAAAGACTGGTCACACCGAAAAAGAGCAGACTCGTAGCGTCAGACATCCGCAACTGCATTGCGAAAGAGATGATTTCATTCATCAAGCGACGTGTACGAGTGATTGCTTCATTTCGGTGTTGTACCTCCTGTTCATAGTCTATGACGTCATTGTAACAAAATGGAAACGTTAACACAAGTACGATTCAAGTAAGGTTTGCGCAGCATCCGTTTCTTCTGGTGAAGGGGGAAGGACATCAGTTAACGGATAAGCAAGACCAAGGTTTTCCCACTTATAGACTCCGAGTTGATGATACGGAAGTACTTCGACGCGCTCGACGTTTCCGAGCGTCCGGATGAACTCGCCAGTCTGACGGAGGAAATGTTCCGACATCGTAATGCCTGGAACTAAGACGTGGCGGATCCAGACAGGAATATTTCGCTCGGCTAGGCGTTTTGCAAAAGCGAGTGTATTGGCGTTACTTCGTCCGGTCAAGACACGGCAAGCAGCATCGTCAATATGTTTGATATCGAGCAGAACCAAATCCGTCGCATCGAGAATGGCGTCGATGTTTTTCGGGACGACGGATCCCGCGGTATCGATGACCGTATGCAGTCCATGGCGTTTTGCTTCTGTTAAAGCAGCCTCCAAGAATTCTGGCTGAGCGAGTGGTTCACCTCCAGAGAAGGTGATTCCGCCACCCGTTGCCTCGAAAAAGGAGCGATAGCTGATCGCTTCTTTTACGACTTCTTCTGCTGAGACACGCCGTCCGCAACCGAACTCCCATGTATCCACGTTATGACAGTATTGACACCGTAATGGACATCCTTGCGTAAAGACGATGAATCGAATGCCAGGACCATCGACTGTTCCACATGATTCAACGGAATGGATCATACCATAGGTCATCTTACTCACTTCCTTTCACATACTACACATCATTTTAGAGAGAACCGTGGAACGTTCGATTGATGACGTCGATCTGTTGTTCACGCGTCAGTTTAATGAAGTTGACGGCATAACCGGATACCCGAATCGTTAACTGCGGATATTGTTCTGGATGCTCCATGGCATCGAGTAACGTCTCACGGTCAAAGACGTTAACATTCAAATGGTGTCCTTTTGAAGTCGTACCACCCATATACCCGTCAAGTAATCCGACCGTATTGCGAATACGTGTAACCTCATCCTTACCGAGTGCTTTTGGCACGATCGAGAACGTGTACGAAATACCATCGAGCGCATGTTCATACGGTAATTTTCCGACAGATGTCAGTGCGGCGACAGCTCCTCTAGTGTCACGTCCGTGCATCGGGTTAGCACCCGGTGCAAATGGTTCACCCGCACGGCGTCCATCTGGCGTATTTCCTGTCTTTTTACCGTAGACGACGTTTGAAGTGATCGTTAGGACAGACTGTGTCGGAAGCGCATTGCGATACGTTGGATGTTTACGGATTTTCTCCATGAACAGCGTCACGAGATCAACTGCCATCTGATCGACCCGTTCATCGTTATTTCCGAACTTCGGAAACTCACCTTCGATCTTGAAATCAACTGCAATCCCATCCGCATCTCGGATCGGACGGACTGTTGCGTAACGGATGGCGGATAGACTGTCAGCGACGACCGATAAACCAGCGATACCGCATGCCATCGTCCGTAAGATTTCCGGATCATGTAACGCCATTTCAATCCGTTCGTAACTGTATTTATCATGCATGTAGTGAATGACATTCAGTGTATTGACGTACAGTTCTGCAAGCCAATCGAGTTGACGATCATAAGCCGCCATGACGGTCTCGTAATCGAGTACTTCGTCGAGCATTAGTGGTGTAGCAGGGGCGACTTGGATTTTGAGCTTCTCGTCCATTCCGCCATTGATCGTATAAAGTAATGCTTTTGCCAGGTTTGCTCGCGCACCGAAGAACTGCATCTGTTTCCCAATCTTCATCGCGGAGACACAGCAAGCGATACCGTAATCATCCCCATAAACCGGCAACATCAAATCATCGTTTTCATACTGAATCGAGCTCGATACGATCGACATCTTCGCACAGAATTCCTTGAATCCGCGTGGAAGCTGAGTAGACCAGAGAACGGTTAGATTCGGTTCCGGTGCCGGACCGAGTGTCGAGAGCGTGTGTAAGAAGCGGAACGAACTTTTCGTGACGTTTGATTGCCCATCTTCACTCATTCCACCAATGGATTCCGTTACCCACGTCGGGTCACCCGAGAACAAATCATTATAGTCCGGTGTCCGTAAGAATTTGACGATCCGAAGCTTCATGACGAAATGATCGACGAGCTCTTGTGCAGTCTCTTCAGTCAAGCGCCCAGTCGCAAGATCACGTTCGACATAAATATCAAGGAACGTCGAGACTCGACCGAGTGACATGGCTGCCCCGTTTTGCTCCTTGATGGCAGCAAGATAAGCAAGATAGACCCACTGGAATGCTTCTTGTGCTGTTTCTGCAGGGCGAGAGAGGTCAAAACCATAACGAGTTCCAAGCTCGGTCAATTCTGTTAATGCGCGCAACTGTTCATTCATCTCTTCGCGATCACGAATCATTGATTCAGAGAGGAACCCGCCACGCGCCTTTAAATCTCGCTTACGTTCTTCAATCAAGCGTGCCGTTCCGTACAAAGCAACACGACGATAGTCACCGATGATCCGTCCGCGACCATAAGCATCAGGTAATCCTGTGATGATACCGGCTTTACGTGCGGCGCGCATCTCAGGGGTATAGGCATCGAAAACCCCTTGGTTATGTGTCTTCCGGTACTCGCTGAAGGTTTTCGTGACAGTCTCGTCTGCTTCAAAGCCATACGCAGCTAGGGCATCATTTACCATCCGAATCCCACCGTTTGGATGAATCGAACGTTTAAACGGTTCGTCTGTCTGTAAACCGACGATTTTTTCAAGTGAGCGATTCAGATATCCTGCATCATGCGAGAGGATCGTTGATGGTGTTTTAGCATCGACGGCGTACACACCACCACGTTGGCGTTCTTCATTCGTCAGCTGTAGAATTTGTTGCCAGAGCCGTTCCGTTGCTTGCGTTGGACCGACTAAAAAGTGATCATCTCCTGTATATTCTGTGCGATTGAGTCGGATGAAGTCTGCGACATCGATCGTCTTTACCCATTCACCAGACGTAAAGTTCGTCCAAGCACTCGTTTTTTCTAATAACATGGATACCACTCCTTTAATATTGAGCTAATCATCAGTTCCTTATGTGAATAGTGTAACAAAAGGAAGGGTTGATTCCCTTTACGTTCATGTGAATGTTTTAACAAGTGAATAAACGTTGATATGACGGGCTTTCTTTATTTCTGTATCCATATGAAAATAGTTCAGAAAAAACAGTTTGGTGTTGCTAATTCAAGGTTTTTTGGAAACTGTATGAGTTAATTTAAAAAAGATCCACTAGAACAGTTGAAACTGTGAGGAATGTCACGCTACGGTGCCTTGTATTTTTAAGACGTATCGTTGACAATGAAAAAGGGAATATAGAACGTGGAGGTGTGCCAAATGGAGTATGTATCATTAACACAACAAGGAGAGTATCAGTCGGGAGACTGGGTCTCGCTGAAAATCGGATCGGACGGTTCGACGCGAACGGGAATGATCACGGAATTTGAAGATGATGGATTCTGGATTCGGTTTGAAGACGATTTTGATTATGAAGACTTTATCGGCTATGATGAATCGTATTGGATTGCGCTTGTTCGCCGTCCCGTCGACGTAAAAGCGACGTATGCGAGTCTTTCGGAGTATCCGGCACTCGCTGCAGAATTACAGGATCGTGTCATCCAAGGATTCGAGATTCTAGAAGAAGAAGCCGGTGAAGGCGAGATCCGGTTCCACATTCGATTGCTCGATGCAGGAAATGAATATACACAGACATTACGGGGATACCGTGATGCATCAGGAGATCATGTCGAATACGTAACGGCATGATGGAATTAAGAGAGTAGGAGAAATCGTTATGAACTTTACAAAACCATTTTTACAGGAAGCATGGGAACGGGCACGTTTTACGGAGTTGATGCCTGTTCAAGAACAAGCGATCCCATTGTTGCGCGAAGGAAAAGATGTCCTTGCTGAAGCGCCTACAGGTACAGGGAAGACGCTTGCCTATGTCATTCCAGCTTTAGAAAAGATTGAAGTAGAAGAACCACACGTGCAAGTCGTGATCACGGCACCAACACGGGAACTCGTCATGCAAATTCATCAAGTCATTCAATTGTTTGCTCAAGGAAGTGGGATCAAATCCGGTGCATTCATTGGTGGAGTTGAATTAAAACGACAATATGAACGATTGAAGAAAAAACCGCAAATCATCGTTGGTACACCTGGACGCCTTGTTGAGTTGATTGATTCGAAGAAGTTGAAAATGCATAAGGTGAAATTGATCGTCTTAGATGAAGCGGATCAAATCTATGAGAGTGGCATGAATGACTCGGCGACGCGAATCGCAAACAGTGCATTACGCGATCGACAGCTAGCATTCGTATCAGCGACATTGCCGGAACGGACAGCGGAATGGGGACGGACTCTTGCGAATGCTCCTGAGACGATTCGTGTTGAGCGTGCCGTTAGCACACAAGTGACATTCGGGTACTTGGAAACCTCACGTCGTCAGAAACCGGAATTGTTACGCCGTCTTGCAAACATGCAAGGTTCGAAAGTGCTGACATTCATCAACAACCGCTCTTTCCTTGGTCCATTGAATGGAGAGTTGAGTAAATTCTCATTGAAATACCGGATTTTAGACGCTGAAAAAGGAAAGCGAGAGCGGATGGAGACGTTACGTTCTTACAAAAAAGGAGAATTCCCATTACTCGTCACGACAGGTCTTGCGGCGCGTGGTTTAGATATCGAAGCGGTCACACACGTCGTCCATTACGATTTACCGGAGTCGCTTGACGACTTTGTACACCGTTCAGGTCGGACGGGACGTGGTAATGCAAACGGTATGGTACTCGCTCTTGTAACGGATCAAGACTTAAAACACTTAAAAACACTTGCGAAGCAAATGGGTGTCGAGATGGAGCCGATGGAAATTTACCGCGGAGAAGTCATTCCGAAACGTGAATTCACAGCTCCTCAGACGATTAAGCGACCGGCTACTCCTCACCGGAAAGGGCGATCGAAATGAAGAACGATCGAAAAGTAATTCCGTTTCCGACGACGGTTTCTGAAGCGGAAATGAATGCAGCCTTGAAGAAAATGTATCAAGAAGCAGCGACAGCGCGTAGTACGGATTGGGTCGCTTTTATTGAAGAGATTGCGACGGAAGGACGTTGGTATTTAAAAGATGCTGAATTGTTCCGGGACTTGTTCGTTGACTGGGCAATCTTCTATGAAACGGATGATCAAGGAAAAACACCACACGGTCGTTTTCTCGAGCAGGTGAAAGAAGAGCTATCACCTAGTCTTTATCGCGCCTTACGTGGATTGGCGGACCCGATGCCTTCGCTGTTTCAAGTCGAGGCAGATGGTGTCGTTGATTTAATGTCGAAACAGACGTATCAAACCGATCTCTCTGAGATCGAAGTTGAACCGGGTGATCTGTTGGTTGGAAAACTACTTTATATTTCTGGAAAGTGGCGCTTTGCGATTGCCTACATGAAGGTAGCGCGCGCATTAGTACCAGAAGTCCTTGCTTTGTTGACGGACTTCGTCGATGAAGTGGGAGAAGACGCGTTACTCCGTCAGTATCCTGAGTTTTGTGCGGAATTAATCGACTTGCTCCTCGATATCGAAGAAGGCAACATTGCCCCGAGACCAGAAGAATGATCTAAAAAACCTAGGACACATGACTGATTACGGTCAACGTGTCCTAGGTTTTTTCATGAATCCGCTCGATATAAAGCGACATCGTTCTTATCCCGGTGCTTCACACGATACATGGCAAGATCGGCTTGCTTTAAGCATGTTTCAAGATCAGCTGTGTGACATGCTGTCACACCGATGCTTGCGGAAACAAATAAGGATTGTCCTTTATAGACATAGGGACGTCTTAAAAATTGTAAGAAGGATTTACATTTTCGTCGTAAGGACAGCTCATCATCGGCTTGTAAGAGGATTGCGAATTCATCTCCACCAAGGCGATACACGGATTCTGAAGAATTCATATGTTCGCTCAATCGCTTTGCGACCTCAATCAAGACATAATCGCCGGCTTCGTGACCATACGTATCATTGACTTGCTTGAATCCATCTAAGTCGACTAAGGCGAGATAGTTCTTTTCAGGGAGTCGATTTGAAAAATCACGCTCTAAAGAACGACGATTTCCGATACTCGTCAAAGCATCATGGTAGGCATGGTATTCAATTCGTTTTTGACGGATTTTGCGTTCCGTGACATCATGCAAAATCGTGAATCGCCCCATCGAGGTAGCAGCAATCTGAATCGGAATATCAATGATTTCATATTGTCTATGTTGTTCATCTTCATACTCATCGACATCTGTTTCAAGCGTCTCCAACAAATGACGCATCGTACGAGGAACATGTTCAATCGTCATGTCGGGCAAATGAAAAAGACGTTGAGCAGCTAAATTCGCGTACATCGCAGTGCCGGACTGATTAAGTCGAATCATCGGATCGGGATGACCGAGAAACAGTGGAATGACTTGTTGTTCGCTCTCTTGGATTTGTTGTTTTCGATGTTCGATTCGTGAAGCAAGTTGCTCATTTCGTTCGTGTAATTGTGCGACGATTAGTCTATGCTGACGGGCGATCAAGATTTGTCGAACAATCAGCAAGAATAAGATGACGAAGATGTCGAGCTTTCCACCTTCTTGTTCCACCATGTAATGGATGAATAAAGGAACGGCCAGTAAAGGAAGCCACGAACGGGGAATGATCGTCGTTCGTGCGGTCCCTTCTTCAATATGATCAACATGCCATAAAATAGCTGCGCTTTGCGCCAAACGGATCAATATCGGAAAGAACAGCAGATAATGCGCCGAAAAATCCGGGAAGTAGACACTGGAGACTTCATAGATACCACGAATGAAAATGGATAAGAATAATAAAAACAATGCCATTCGTGATACCCAATGTGTTTCTTGGATGAATGTAAAATAGAAGAAGACAAACAAGCCAAGTGATGTGTTCGTAATGACGATGATGGCATAAGGAACAGTTTGAAGACCCGGATTCGTCAATTCATTGAGAACATGAAACGCGACAAGTCCAATGAAAACGACGATGATTGCAGCATCGACGAAAGCGAGCACATGTTGTCCGAGCGTTCGTTTTGTGATGATCCGGTAAAAGATTGCGTATAAGAATACATAATGTGATATCGAAAATAAAATTAGGCTATAAAATGATGGAACTGGAAAGTCCGAATCAAAGAAACGTAATGTTTCAAGAACGGAACCGATACAGGATAGAACTAATGAGCCTAAAGCAATCAGCCAGAACTTCCGTCTTGGCACTATTAATGTTTGCTCCTTACGATAAGCCGTAAGGATGAAGTAAGCAATCAATCCAAGTGATATATACTGAAGTACTTGTTCGACGATGCGATTAGAAATGGAAGGGGTCCATGTAGCAAGGATCATTAAGGCAAATGAGATGACAAGCATGGCAGGAAACCAACGGATGAAATAGGTCGATTTAAGCAAGGGATCCCTCCTAACGTTTGATGTGGGAAGCGAATATATAGTTATTTTTTTCGGTCTTCTTAATATGGTACATGGCTTCGTCTGCTCGAATCAATAATTGTTCCGAACTCTTACCATCTTCAGGATATAAGGATATTCCAATGGATGGTGTGACACGAAGCGTGTACGTTTGAATATAAAATGGATGATTCAGGACTTCGAGAACGTGTTCGGCAAACTGTCGTGTTTCTGAAGCAGATGCCTGAATGAAGATCAAGAATTCATCTCCTCCCAAACGTGCGACGAGATCAGTTGTCGTCGTCATTGATTGAAGACGCATTGCCGTTTCTTGTAACAATAAATCACCGACATCATGTCCGTAGGTATCATTGATTTGTTTGAAACCGTCCAAATCGATAAATAATAAGGAACCGTGATCTAGCGACTGAAGAGTTAAATAAAGTTGTTCTTCGAAGTAACGTCGGTTTGGCAAACGAGTGAGCGAATCATGGTATCCCATACGTTCTAGCCATACTTCCTGCTGATAATCTTCCGTGACATCCGCTAAGATGACGAAATAGCGTTGCTGATGTGGAATATCGATGACAGTCGTATTCAAAAAGGTTTCTGGATGTTCCTCCGTAGCCGGTACATGCAGAAGGTGAGCGGGATAGGTCAACTGCTCTTGCTGAAGCAATGGAATGAGTCGATCGAGTTGTAAGCGGTGACTCGGTCCGAGCGGCAGATCATTCCATCCCGCCACTGTAGCAGCCGGGTTGACGGATCGGATCTGATACGTTGCATCGATTTCAAGCACAACTTCTGGATAAGACAGAAAAAGCGACGTCAGTTCTTTTTCCCGTAACTGTAAGAGTGCTGTTTTTTGATGGACGATGTCTTCTAGATTCGTTTGCAGTGCCGTTGTTTCCTGTAACAACCGAAGATTTTCCCGATAAGAGAAAAGCTGACGTGTTAAAAATAATAAAAACGTAATACCAACAGACAATAAGAAGAAAGTTCGAGAGACAGGGAAGAATGTAATATAAAGAATCAGCACAGATAACAAGATATAAACCATCAGTGAACGCGTAAGCGTCTCGACCCGAATGAGAGTCGCTTGTTGCTCACGACTGATGGGAAGGGCACGCGTATTCATGAAGGCGAGGATGAATAAACCGCTAAGTGGATATAGCGGGAGCAATAGACCCGCTATTTGTGGTTCGCCGTTCAATAACAACGTATAAAATACAAAGTTCGTCATTCCGAGAAAAAACGTTCCGAGTATAAGAAAGATGAATCCTGTTCGCGATACGTTTCGTTTTAGTCCAGAAGCATAAAGCAAGAAAAAGAACAGTGTCAATAAAATCGTTAAGAAAGCATAAAATGTCCAACTGATCTGTTCGAGCACTGTTCGTGTATAAGAAGGAACAAAACGGAAAATAGCGATGTATCCAGCAATCATCGACACGGTGAATAAGGTCAAAGAATCGAGAATCAACAACTTTTGTTTTTTAAATAAAGACAAATCCAATTGTCGAAAAAAGAAAAGGACCATCATCGTCAAGTGAATCGTGTAAGGTAGATCGAGCAAGACGTTCAGATTAATAGAGTTCCATTGTAAGAGACGTCCGATCATATTCAGTAAATCACCTAAAAAATACGAAAAGAAGGCAATGGATAGCCATTTATAAGGGAAGGAAGTTTGTTTAAGGACACTAGATCGGCTAAGTAAGAAAATCATGAAAGAACCGGTCAAACTAATGACTGACGAGAGTTGTAACGAGCGGTCTTCTGGCAATAGCCAGAGCAGAATATACGTAACGACTAAGTAGAATGCGACGGTAGGGTAGATGTTTTGAACGATCCGTTTCATCGGAACTCCTCCTTTCGCAAGCCTTCCTTCAAAAAAGAAATATGCTATAACATTACCCGATATCTAGTATGAATTCACATATATTTTCATATAAAAATGAAAACAAGAGATGTTTTCCATTTCATGAAAAAAGCGGAGCTCTTCTTAGTGAAGAACTCCGCTTATCGAAATTACTGATTAGATTGACGATACGTTTCAAATGCCTCGATTTTTTCGGAAAGATAGGTCCAATATTCCATTCGTTCGTCCAGTGTTGCTTTAGTCTTCTCGATGGATTGATACAGTTCATTGACCTTACCGAGGTCGCTTCCTGCCGAAGCAAGTTCGGCTTCTAATTGTTCCAGTTCAGCTTCACTCTCTGCGATTTGTTGTTCAATGATCGCCCAATCTTGTTGTTCCTGATAACTCAACTTCTTCGGTACCTCTACTTTAGGTGTAACAACCTCAACCGTCTTTTCAACGACGACTGGAGAAACAGGTGTCGTCATTTGCTCGAGATAGTCTGTATATTGTCCGTAATAAAAGACGATGTTCGCATCTTCAAATGCAATCAGACGATTAACGACCCGATCGAGAAAGTAGCGATCATGGCTGACCGTAATGACGGTACCTGGGAATGATTCTAAATAGTCTTCGAGTACCGATAATGTCTCAGTATCCAAGTCGTTCGTCGGCTCATCGAGGAAGAGGACGTTCGGTTCCTCCATCAAAATCGTCAACAATTTCAGACGGCGTTTTTCGCCACCAGATAGTTTACCGATTTGTTTATATTGGGCTTCTGGCTTAAAGAGAAACTGTTCGAGCATCTGACTTGCCGTGATTTCCTCACCAGCGAGTGTCGTGATGACTTTTGCGATCCGTTCGACTTCATCGATGACACGGCGTTCGGGATGCGTGAACTCAGCAAATTGACCATAAAAGCCGATTTTGACTGTTTCTCCGTGAATGATTTCGCCTGTTGTCGGCTCTAAGCGTTGCGCAAGGATTGAAAGGAGGGTAGATTTTCCGCTACCGTTTCGGCCTACGATGCCGTACCGTTCTTTTCGTCCAATCAGAGCGTTGAATGATTCAAAAAGTGTCCGTTCGCCAAATCGATGCGATACATCGTGCGCTTCAATGACTTTCTTACCGAGACGGGTCGAACCGACTTGTACTTCGAGTGTCGACTCTTCTTCTTCGTACGAGAGATCTTGTAAAGCATCTACGCGCTGAATCCGGGCTTTTTGTTTCGTCGTCCGCGCCTTTGCTCCGCGACGCAACCAGGCGAGTTCACGACGTAGGATGTTTTGACGTTTTTCTTCCATAGAAGCCGTCCGTTCACGACGTTCGGCACGTTTCTCAAGAAACGATTCATAGTTTCCGACATAGAAATAAGCCGTTCCGTTTGCGATCTCCATCATATGATTCGTCACACGATTCAAGAAATAGCGATCGTGAGTGATCAGTAGAATCGCACCACGGTATTCCTTAATCTGTGTCTCAAGCCAGCTAATTGTCTCGGCATCGAGTTCGTTCGTCGGCTCATCGAGCAGGAGAAGATCGGCTTCATCGAGTAAAGCTTCAGCGAGTCCGACACGCTTGCGTTGCCCTCCGGAAAGAGAGCCAATCAACGCGTTCAAATCGAGGATGCCGAGTTTGTTTAAAATCATCTTTAAGCGTGATTCCGTGTCCCAAGCTTGCGCAGCATCGACTCCTGTTTGAGCTGTGATGAAGCGGTTGAGTAACGTTTCACTCGTCGGATCCTGTTCGAGTGCTAGACGCGCCGTTTCATAGTGACGCAAGGCGTTAATCGTTGGTGTATCACCAGACAGGAGGACTTCCATGACAGTTTGGTCTTCCGGATAATCGGTCGTTTGCGATAACAAGCGGATCCGATAATCGTTCGGGTGATGCATCGTACCAGCGTCTGCCGTCTCTTTACCTGCCAGGATATGCAGGAGAGTCGATTTACCGGTACCATTGACGCCGATGATGCCAATCCGGTCGCCTGGAGAGACAGAGAACGTGACGTCTTCGAAGACGATTTTATCGGCGAATTCTTTTTTGAGATTTTCTGCTTTCATTAACATATTAGACACCTTCTACAATCTGTTTGATTTGCTGTTCGACCGTCTGGACAAGTTCTTTCTGTGTCATCGTACTCGGATCAATCGACGGTAAGATCGTGACGTCGACCGTGGCGGGACGAATCTTACCCGTCTCCTCCATGACACGATAACTCCCTGAAATTGCGACGGGTACGACGCGAGCGCCACTTGAGGTCGCGAGTGTGAAGCTTCCCGCTTTGAACTCCGCCATTGGACCGCCTTTGGAGCGTGTTCCTTCCGGGAAGATGATCATCGATTGTCCGTCCTTGATCGTCTCGACACCAGAACGAATCGCTTTCAGCGATTGGCGTCGATCTTTTCGATCAATCATGACACATCCCATCAGATTCATCCAAACATTGACGATTGGAATTTTATTCACTTCGATTTTTGAGATGAATGCTTTCGGTTTATCGATTGTTCCAAGTAGAATCGGGACATCGAAGTTCCCTTGGTGATTCGAGATGAAAACGACGGGTTCGTTTGCCGGGATGTGTTCACGACCCGTCACGTTGACACGAACACCAGCGAGTCGGAGAAGAGAGTTTGCCCAGGCACTTGCTACACGCTGGACGAATGCATAGCGCGCGAGGTGCGTTCGACGTTTTGCACTAGGTAAAAACGGTAAGGTACAGGGTAAGACAAGTCCAAAATAAATGAACCATATGACAGTACGTATCATGGTGAAGTGACAGCTCCTTTTTTCATTACTGATGTTATTGTACAAAAAAAGACCGGGCGTCGCACCCGGTCTGCGTGATTATTCCCAGTAACGAGGTTCAGATTCCTCTTCGCTTTCTCCTAGTTCAAAGGTGAGGCGACGTGTCGTTGGATCAACAGAGAACGTAGCGTTCGTATTGTCGATCTGTTTGATTTCCATCGTTTCCTCATCCAAAATGAGAGTCAAGCGGACCTTATCTTCGTGATCTACGAGCAGTACGCCATCTTCCTTCAACCATAAATCGATGACAGGGGAGTAGCGAAGTGTCCAACCGTTTGATAAAGGGATTTCGTTCATAATGAATCTGTTCCTCCTAGATGATGAAATCGTGTTCTTTACTTATCATGCTGGTCTGTCGCGGAGAATGCAAGTGGTGTGCTGGAATCTTGTTGAGGATAGGAGACTTGATAAGAAAGTTCACGCTTTTTCATCCGTTCGTATTGTTTTTTGACACGACGGTGTTGGACGTATTCAATATAAGTCAGATAGGACGTACGTATCAGCTGGCGGATTGATGATAGTGACAGACAAATCGCTAGCGTAAAGACGAACACACCGATCGAACTCGTATAATAACCGGTAACAAAACTTAAATATGTAGTGATGAGACCCGCAATCGTCGTGAATAAGTAGAAGAGCACGTCCGTTTCCTCCTCGAAATTAAAATAATGGTATGTCCATTACAATTCGAGGTAAGTCGTGATTTTCCTTTATCGTCCTGTAAATGTCCGGAAAAAATAAAAAATCCACACGGAAGGTGTAGATTTTAAGGGCGATCGATTTGCTGAAGCGCTGGTGTCTTCGGTGTCATATCCGTACTGTTCGATCCTTCTGCGAAGACGATTCCAATCGTAGCAAGGAACGCAAAAAATGCAAAAACCAATGTTTTCGTGAAGCGTCGTGCGAACGAACGCGATTGAATGTTATGAAACATTTTTATCCCCCATATTTACCTAAACTAAACCTTCTTTTTCCTGTTATTTAATCATATATCTTTTTTTCAAAAAAATCACGCAAATGTGTTCCGTTCACAAATATGTCACAAATGTCATCGTTGTGTCGATATCAGAGATGAATGAAAAAAGAGTATAGTATGGTAGGGAAAGAACAGCAGAACGATTCACAAGGACTGGAATCGATTCAAATACAGAGAGGAGATGACCCGAAATGGGATTACGCGCAGGACAGGTTGTCACATTAAAAGTAGAACGCGAAGCAGAGTTTGGAGTGTTTCTGACAGATGGAAATGAAGACGTGTTGTTGCATAACAATGAACAAACACGGAAAGTAGCCCTCGATGAAGAGGTAGAAGTCTTCTTGTATCAAGATAATGAAGGGCGTCTAGCATCATCAATGACGATTCCAGAAGCTTCATTTGAAGACTATGTCAAGACGACGGTTAATGGAACACGCTATAACACAGGAGTGTTCGCGAATATCGGCATTCAAAAAGACGTTCTCGTCTCACTCGACGATTTGCCGCAGCGCCGGATGTTCTGGCCAGAAGAAGGCGATCAACTCTTCATTCGTCTGAAACATGATCAGAAGCTTCGGTTACTCGGAGACCCTGCACCTTATGCATACTTCAACTTACGTGCGAAGCCAGCTCCAGAAGAGTGGAACAACATGGACGTTGAAGGTCTCGTCTTCTCACAACGCGAACCAGGCGTTAACGTCTGGGTCAACGATCAATCGATCGGATTCTTACATGAACGTGAGATGGAACGCTGGCCGCGTCTTGGAGAAGTCTTGAAATTACGAGTGACAAATGTAAAACCAGATGGTACAGTATTACTTTCAGCACGACCACGTGCCTTTGAAGCCATTGATACAGACGCGGAGTTGATTCTGAACCATCTACTTGAACATGATGGTCAGATGCCGTATGGTGATAAGACAGCTCCCGAGACGATCGATGAAGTATTCGGTCTCAGTAAGGCAGCATTCAAACGAGCGCTCGGTCGCCTGTTGAAAGACAAAAAAATAGAAAAAAATGAAACGGGTATTCGGTTGACGAAATAATCGGACCGAGTAAGCCTGCGTTTCGAATAGATAGTAAGGAATTCATCATTTTGGTGGTTGCGGCTGGTTTGATTACCGGCGACCATTTACTGAATATACCCCATCACTAGTGGGGGCACGCGATGACGTTCATCGCACGGTCCGGGCATTACGCCTTTCCCTCGCCCTTATGGCAACGATTATGATGGTGACTTCCCTAAACATTATTATAAGAGAAACCACTCTATCTTTATGTGATAGATTCTGTTATAATAGGTAGTCGATTGTATTCGTTACGGTAGCGTCTGTTTAGTGGCAGACGCTTTTCATATGACAAAGGAGAGTATTTAGCATTGACAACATTTCGTGAATTAAATCTTAGTGAGGCACTTATCAAAGGTGTCCTAAAAATGGGCTTCGAAGAAGCAACACCAATCCAAGCAGAAACAATTCCAGTCGGACTCAGCGGCGTTGACTTAATTGGTCAAGCACAAACAGGTACTGGTAAAACTGCAGCATTCGGTATCCCAACAATTGAGCGTCTTGACGCAAAATCACGCCACATCCAAGCGTTGATTCTTGCTCCAACACGTGAACTCGCAATCCAAGTAGCAGAAGAATTGAACCGGATCGGTGAAGTAAAACGCGTTCATGCACTTCCTGTTTACGGCGGTCAGCAAATCGATCGTCAAATCCGCGCACTTCGCAAAAATCCACAAATCGTCGTTGCGACACCAGGACGTTTGATGGACCACATGAACCGTAAGACGTTGAACCTCGATCACGTTCAAACGGTCATCCTTGACGAAGCAGATGAGATGTTGAACATGGGATTCGTCGAAGACATCGAAAAAATCCTCGGTGCACTTCCTGAAACACGTCAAACACTCTTATTCTCAGCAACGATGCCACCGCAAATTCGTAAAATCGCAGATCGTTTCATGACGACTCCGACACACATCAAAGTCAAAGCAAAAGAAATGACAGTTGAAAACATCGACCAGTCATTCATCGAATTGAAAGAAAGCCAAAAATTCGACGTTCTTTGTCGTTTGATCGACACGGATTCTCCGGAACTCTCAATCATCTTCGGTCGTACGAAAAAACGTGTTGACGAAATGACTGAAGGCTTGATCCAACGCGGATACACAGCTGACGGTTTACACGGTGACTTAACGCAAGCAAAACGTGACCAAGTCATCCGTCGTTTCAAAAAAGGAACGATTGATATCCTCGTCGCGACAGACGTTGCAGCACGTGGTCTTGACATCTCTGGTGTCACACACGTCTACAACTTCGATGTCCCACAAGATCCAGAGAGCTATGTTCACCGGATCGGTCGTACGGGTCGTGCTGGTAAAACAGGATCGGCTGTCACATTCGTTACACCGCGTGAATTCGGTCAAATCAAAACAATCGAACGTGTTACGAACAAAAAAATGTCACGTCGTCATGCACCAACACTTGATGAAATCTTAGAAGGCAACTTGAAGCTTGCTGCACAAGAACTCATCAAACGTGTTGAAGCAAAAGACTCAAAAGAATATACGACACTTGCACAAGAACTCTTAGAAGAGTACGAAGCAGTGGAACTTCTTTCAGCAGCACTTAAAGGATTGACGAAAGAGCCGGATGCAACACCAGTCCAAATCTCTTCAATCGAACCAATCCGCGTGAAACGTTTCGGTAGCAACGGTGGTGGAAACCGTCGTCCTTACGGAAACAAAGGTGGAAGTGGAAGCGGCAACCGCAGTGGCGGATACCGTGGAAACAACCCACGTAGCGGTAGTGATCGTCGTGAAGGTGGTCGTTCATCTTCTTCATCAGATCGTCGTGAAGGCGGTTATGCTGGACGTAGCAACCGTAGCGAAAGCGATCGTAACCGTGGTGGACGTAAACCACGTTTTGAAAAGTAAACGATTCGAACCGATTTGTCACAGACAAGTCGGTTCTTTTTTATGATTTATCTAAGCGGTCATGATAAAATGAGCCATGAACGATAGGGAGAGGGCTGAATCATTCGTGTATACCATTTATGTAGCAGCATCCGTCTGTCTCGTTGCACTGATTATCGCGACGAAAAAGATTTGTGAGCGGACGACAAAAGGACATTTTCGTTATATTCCGTTGGCGACCTTATTATTCGGTGGCATCATCTTTCTTGTGCTAGCCATCGGTAAGGGAGGAGCCGTCGGAATTCAATACGGCGTCCTGAGTATCATCTACTTGACGGCGACATTCGGTGTGTACTTGTATATCGCTTTGCGGAAAGATACGACGTTATCGTAAAACAGGGGCTCTCTCGTTACAGAGAGGCTCTTTTTTTGTTAAGATAGAACAAGAGTACAAGGGGGGAATAGAATGGATGCATTAGATGTCATCGTTCATCCCGAAGAGATAGAGGCGTGGTTTCAACCGATCGTAGGCGCTGCCCCTTTTAAGGTGGAAGGGTATGAAATCCAGTCCCATTTTCGTGGAGAACCGTTAAAACCATTTTTTCAGGAAGATGATGTTCCAATCGAGTATCAACTCGAAGTCATGGGGCATGTCGTCCGTCAAGCATTCCAAAAAGTACCCTCCGATGCACAAGCGTTCATCTTAATCCGTTGCCGTCCAGCTTGGCTGTTTGAAAACGGTGGCGAGGACTTCTTGCATGTCTTACGGACGGTCGACTCATCGTTTCCAAAAGAGCGGATGTATGTCACATTGACGGACGTCCAAGTCGATGATTTTGACCGTCTAGGTCGGATCGTCGCATATTACCAGAACTCTGGACTGAAGGTAGCGCTGGACCGTGCGGAAGCAACGAGTCTCGAACGTGTCTTTTCGATGTCACCGGATATGTTGATCGTCGATTTATCCTCCATGATTGAGAAAAAGACTGTCTCAGCGTCATATCCGCATCTCTTACAGACGATGGAGCACCTCTGTGATCAGCTCGGAGCGCCACTTTTGTATAAGAATATCAGTCATCTCGGTCAACTTCGGTATGCGTGGCAGCACGGAGGGCGTTACTACATGGGGAATTTACTTGGAGAAGCATCACCTGAATGGGTCATGACCTGTCCTGGTATGGAAGTGTTGATCCATGAAGTTCCGATGTTCTACAAATATGATCGCGAACAGATGAATCGCTTGTTCCAACTGGAGCAAGACTGGACAGTCCGATTTAAGGAAGATTGTCAGTCCTTGAAGCCGGAGCAAGATCTCGACCAATGGTTGCTGACGCTCGCCCGGAAGATGGAGCCGGAATTCATCCGGTTTTATATCACGGATGCGAATGGATTCCAACAATCTTCAAACGTCAGTAAAAAAAGTGGGGAGTGGAAACTGTATTCTTTCTACAAAGGATACAACTGGAGTTTTCGTCCTTACTTCATCCGGACGACGGTAGCGATGGAACGACGACATAGCGGATATTTGTCCGAACGATATGTCGACTTCAGCTCGAGCGAACAAACGCGGACATTTAGTATGCCGCTCGGTAATGGGATGTTCTTATTTGCGGATATTTCTGCAGATTATCTATATCAAGAACGATTGAGTGAATGAGGAGGAAATGAAAGTGTTAGATTATGATTACGAGGCATTACGAGAAATTGGACGAATCGTCGCCATGGCACGCGATGAGATGGCGGATGCCGTCAAACCCGGAATCACGACGAAGGAACTCGATGACATCGGAGCACGTATCCTGAAGGAACAGGGGGCAGAGTCTGCTCCAATCGTCATGTACGATTTCCCAGGAGCGACATGTATCAGTGTCAACGATATCGCAGCACACGGTATCCCAGGGAAGTATGTCATTCAAGAAGGCGATATCGTCAATGTCGATGTCTCAGCTGTGAAAAATGGCTATTACTCGGATACAGGGAAGACGGTTATCGCAGGAGAAGCAAAACGTCCGGAAGATGTCCGACTCGTTGAAGTATCATTGACGGCGCTTGAGAAAGGACTCGAGAAGGTCAAAGCCGGAACGAAGGTCAACCAGATTGGAAAAGCGATCTACGCTGAGACACGTAAAAATGGTTTCACGGTCATCCGTAACTTAGCAGGACATGGTCTTGGGAAGACACTTCATGGTGAGCCAGAATCTATCTCGAACTATTTCAATCGTGAAGAAAACGATTTGTTGAAGGAAGGGCAAGTCATTGCTGTCGAGACGTTCATTTCAACGGGAGATGAGTTCTGTATCGAAGATGAGCGGGATGGTTGGACGTTATACACACCGAACCGGAGTCTCGTCTCACAATTCGAGCACACTGTCGTCGTCTTAAAAGACGGGTATGAGATTTTGACGAAAGTCGATGGCAAAGAATCGTTCTAAGAAAAGCTCATATAGTAAAACACGAGAAGAGGCAAAGGAAATTAATCCATTGCCTCTTTTTTGTCGTAGTGTTCTTGTTACAAGGAGATTCGAGACGTTGCCAATTTGTTTAACTGTGATTCGGATACGGCTGGAGCGGAATAACGAATGTGTCCGTGTTCGACATGATACGGGGTCTCAAGCAAATCTTCTTCGAAATAATCGGCAGTACTTGCCATATCGATCGGATAAGCGAGTCCAGGAAGTGTTGCAAAAGCAAGGGTCTGACGACGACCGATACCGCTCTCGAACATCCCACCGAGCCAGTAAGGCGCTTTTGTTCGAAGGGATAAGGCATTCGTCAGTCCACCGACGCGTGCCGGCTTAATATTCAGTATCTGAC
This sequence comes from Exiguobacterium sp. s168, assembly GCF_018619035.1. Classification (NCBI taxonomy): domain Bacteria; kingdom Bacillati; phylum Bacillota; class Bacilli; order Caryophanales; genus Exiguobacterium; species Exiguobacterium sp. s168. The sequence goes on from NZ_JACSNE010000008.1 coordinate 72,309, forward strand.
CGGCGTGGAGCGCCTGCATCAAATCGGCATCTGCTGGAGTGACGATGGATTCATCGAGACAAATCGGTGTCTGTAAAAGGCTAGCGAGACGTTGATGCCCGGACCAATCCGATGCTGCGAGCGGTTGTTCCATCATAACGAGACCAAATGAATCCCACTGTTGTAACAGGGGAAAGTCCGCTTCAGTAAAACTACCGTTGGCGTCAAACATCAAAGGCGCATCAGGAAAAGCGGCGCGAACCTGCTCGAGAACGCCCGTATCTGTCGGAGCGAGCTTCAGTTTGATCCGTCCATACCCGGAAGTGAGGGCTTGTCCTACGGCTTCGACGGTTTGTGCGGCAGAAGCTCGTCCGAGTGCTTTCCCGCAAGGTACGATGGATGATTCATCACCTCCGAGATACGTGGCGAGCGATTGCCTGGAAGCTGCTGCGAATAATTCATAGATTGCTCCTTCGAACATCGCCTTTGCCATCGGATTACCTTGGATGATGCGGAAACGATCCGTGACGTCTGCTGGATGATGGAGTGGCTGTTCAAGTAACTGATACAGCAGCGGGGCGACTCCTTGGAGAGAGTGTTGTGTTTCGGACGTATACCATGGTGTATCGAACGCGACGCCTTCTCCATAACCGATTCGCCCTTCCGAATCGGTCAGACGTAAAATCGTCGTCCGGCGCACCGTCAAAGTTGAGAGGGCGGTTTGCATCGGACGCCGAAAGACGAGTGGAACATCGAACAGTTCGGCAGAGCGTAGTGCAATACTCATAATGACTCCTTCAGTTGCTTGCGTAACAATTTACCATTCGCATTACGCGGTAAAGTGCTGTGATAGACGTAATCAACCGGACATTTATATTTAGCGAGCAATTGACTGATCTCGGTTCGGATGGTTGTCTCTTCAAGGCTACTGACGATGAAGGCGACCGGAACTTGTCCCCATGTAGGATCAAATCGTCCAACGACACCTGCTTCTTGAATCCCATTGATCGAGAGAAGCGCTGATTCGACTTCAGCCGGATAAATATTTTCTCCACCTGAGATGATAAGATCACTTCGACGATCGAGAACATAGAGGTATCCATCGTCGTCCAGTCGTCCTAAGTCCCCAGTCTTAAAAAAACCATCTGCTGTAAAAGCGTCTGCCGTTTTCTCTTCCTCATGAAAATAGCCTTTCATGATTGTTGGCCCTTTGACTTCGATTTCTTGATGACGCGTGATGCGGATTTGTGTCGGATGAATCGCTTGTCCGGCCGAGCCGATTTTTCGTAAAGCATCCTCGGGCAAGAGAGTTGCGATTTGGGAAGCCGTTTCCGTCATGCCGTATGTCTGCATGACAGGGATGTTGCGATCAAGGGCTCGCGTCAGAATCGGTAATGGAACAGGACCGCCTCCTGTCAGTACGACGCGAAGCGCGTGACGACGTAGCCCGGCTTCGAGCAACCGGTCGAGCATGACCGAGACGAGTGAGACATGGGTAATCTTTTCCGTCGTGATCCAGTGCAAGGCGCGTTCTGGGGAAAAATGTGGCTCGAGGATGATCGGCACTCCGTAGATGACCGCCCGGTAGACGACGGCTAACCCACTCATATGAAATAGCGGTGTGACGATCAAAAAACGATCCTCTGGCAGTGATCCGATATGACGCGCGGCGTTCGTCGCACTCGAGAAATGATTCAACATTGTTTGTTCGACGGCTTTCGGATGTCCGGTCGTACCACTCGTAAAGAGCATCGATTGGACGTATTGCTTGGGCATATGACGGATCAACAGGTCAGGGGCTTCTTTTTCATAAGAGAAAGCCACACACGGGATCCTTGTATCGAGTGTTCGGTCCGTCACGATGAGCCGTACATCTGCTTGTTTGAATTGACGTAACACTTCTGTCTGTGTCAAACGTGTGTTAATCGGAACGACGGTCAATTCGAGCAACTGAGCCGCGTGAAGTGCGACGATGTAGCGCGCACTCGATGGACCATAAAGCGCAATCCGGTCTCCGCGTGTCACGATCGTCGCCCATGTACTTGCTAAGCGGTGAGCACGTGTATACAGTTCAGACCACGACCATCGCTCGGTTTCCGTAATGAGCGCGACGTCATCTGGTTGTTCTTTTGCCCGTGTATAGATCCAAGGATACAAAATAGTCACTTCCTTTTGAGATGAATATACGAAAAAGGTTCAATGTCAGAAGACGATTGAACCTTTTTTTCATTATGGGAAACGCGGGAACTGTCCGAAGTCCGGATTGCGTTTTTCTTTGAACGCATCGCGTCCTTCTTTTGCTTCGTCTGTTGTGTAGTAAAGCAACGTAGCGTCTCCAGCGAGTTGCTGAATCCCTGCAAGACCATCTGAGTCGGCGTTGAATGCCGCTTTGAGGAAACGAAGAGCCGTTGGTGAATGTTGAAGGATTTCAGCACACCATTGAATCGTTTCTTGCTCGAGATCTGCGAGTGGAACGACCGTGTTGACGAGTCCCATATCAAGTGCTTGCTGTGCGTCATATTGACGGCAGAGGTACCAGATTTCGCGCGCTTTCTTGTGTCCAACGACGCGTGCGAGGTAACCAGAGCCATATCCAGCATCGAATGAACCAACTTTTGGACCAGTTTGTCCGAAGCGGGCGTTGTCTGCAGCAATCGTCAAGTCACATACGAGGTGAAGGACGTGTCCGCCGCCAATCGCATAACCTGCGACCATAGCGATGACTGGTTTTGGGATGACACGAATCAAACGTTGAAGATCAAGGACGTTCAAGCGTGGAATTTCGTCGTCACCGACATATCCACCATGTCCGCGTACCTTTTGGTCTCCACCAGAACAGAATGCGAGATCGCCTTCACCTGTTAAGATGATGACGCCGACATTTTGATCGTCACGTGCACGTGAAAATGCGTCGATGAGTTCGTGGACCGTGTGTGGTCGGAACGCATTGCGAACTTCAGGACGGTTGATCGTGATTTTTGCGATCCCGTTCCATTGTTCATATTTGATGTCTTCATAGCTGCGGGCTGATACCCATTCCGGAGCATATTTCATTTGAATTCCCCCAATATGTTAGTGATGAATAAGTAGATTCTTTACCATTGTAACAAACTTTTGCGGTTGGTCGATATGTGGGGCGTGCGAAGCGTGCAAAATCACGTGAATTTTTTCAGGTGATGCCGCGCGCGAAGCGATGGCACGGAATTTTTCATCCTCTGCCCCGACGATCCAATCAATCTCTTTCGGAAGGCATGACCAAAGGGATGGCATGCTCCCTGTACCTTGTGCACGTAAAGAAGCACTCAGACCTTCAACCGTTTGGGACATGCGCTCCTGACGCAGTCGCGTACGTTGCTGTTCTTTGAGAAGGGCTTGTGGTTTAAATAGTCCAAGTGTCTCCCAGTAATCAATGAAAGCTTCTAGTCCGTCTTTTTCAAGGCGCTCCGCCAGCAATCGGTCGGATGCACGACGCGCTCTTCGATCAGTTGCGGCCTCAATCCCTGGTGTCGTACTAACAGCAATCGTCCGAGCGATTTGCTCAGAGACGACGCTCAGCATTAAAGCAATTCGTCCACCCATCGAATATCCAAGGACGATCCATGGCTCGGATCGCGTAGCGAGCAGTGCCTCGAGATCCTTGACCTGTTGCGTCAAACGCATTCGTTGCTCAGATGCCGGTGTCGTTTTTCCATGTCCCATCAAATCCAGACGGTAGACGGTGAAGTGGGTCGATAAATGCTCACTTAGCAGGTTCCACGTCGTGAGGGAGCCTGTAAAACCATGAAGCAATAGGAGCGGTGGACCCGATCCCTCGATTTGCACATGATACGTATGCCCACGCAAAATCATTGGAACACCTCGGCTAGCGCTTGATTCGTTACGTCCCAGATCGAACGGTGCATCTGTACGTTCTCTGTTCGTGTTGTCTTGACTTCAAGAATCCGAGTGACGTTCGTCTCTTCCGCAAGTGCTTGACGTAACGCGGCGATCGAATCGATAGCCTGATAAGTTACGCCGTAGCCGGAGGCGAGAGAAGCGAAGTCGAGATGCTGCGGTGTGCCGAAGAGTGGTTCGAAGACTTCTTGCTCAAGTTGTTGTTGCGGTAAAAAGCTAAAGATGCCGCCACCCGCATTGTTGACGAGAATGATCGTTAGCGGAAGCGTCCGTGCTGTCATCAGACCGTTGATATCATGAATGAACGCCAAGTCACCGACGAGTAAGTAGCGATGCTTGGCATCAAACGTTGCTCCTAGCGCACTGGAGAGAATCCCGTCAATCCCGTTTGCTCCTCGGTTCGCGAGTAGACGAAGCGGTGTTCCTGTCGGTAGGAACGTATCGACATCCCGGATTGGCATGCTGTTCGAAACGAAGAGACTTCCGTCCTGTAACGCCGCCAATGCACGGACGACGTTATATTCCGTCATCTTTTCTTGATCGATCGTCGCAAAAGCACCGACGACGCATCGCTCCGCCTGTTGCAACAGTGTCAGATATGCAGGGTCGTGCGGAACAGATTCATGATGCGCGAGTTGTCGCGCGTGACCAATTATGAAATCAGAATGAAGTTGCGGGTCGCGCCAGTTTCCTGGATGACCGACGACCGTCGTCGGAATATCCCGAGACCAAAGCAGATAAGGTTTTGACGTCGGCATGGCACCAAAACGAATGATTCGATCTGGTCTGACGTGCTGAGCGGTAGCTGGATGTTTGAGCCATGTATCGTAATAGGCAAAAACGTGAGCATCATGCGATTGTCTTCCTTGACTGAGTGGATCCGCTAACACCGGAATCCCTGCTTGTTTCGCATACGAAATGACAATCTGACTGTCCGCCGCAGTGAGTTGTGGCCCAAGTACAAACAGAAGACGTTCTTCTTGAAGCACGGTCGCTAAAGCGCTGTTTACTCCCGGTGTTGGTTCAGGTAAAACACCGACCGGGCGCCCTGTCCGTAAGAGATCTACTTCCGGTACGAGGGGTTCACGTAACGGAACATTGATTTGAACCGGTCCTGCTGGTTCCGTCAGGGAGAGTAGGGTTGCACGTTGTGCGACATGAGCGACGTAAGGAAGGCTTGCCTCTTCTGCTAAAGGAAGATCAAACGCATGCCGAACCTGCTTTCCGTACAGGCCGACCTGATCAATGGCTTGTGGCGCACCGACATTCCGTAATTCGTGTGGTCGATCGGCGGTCAAGACGATCAACGGAAGTTCAAAGATGTTCGCTTCGGTCACTGCTGAATAATAGTTCGTCGCAGCGGTACCGCTCGTACAAATCAATGCAACGGGACGAACGCGTTCTTCCGTCCGTGTTAGACCTAAAGCAAAAAAACTAGCCGACCGTTCGTCAACAAGGACGTGGGTACGGCTAGAAGGATGCAGAAAAGCAGCAATGGCAAGTGGTGTCGAACGGGAACCGGGACTGATGACGAAGTCCCGGACACCAGAAGCGACGAGCGTATCAATTAACGTATGCATCCACTTAGTCAACATAAATATCATCCTTTTCAATCGAACCGACGTGTCCAAGTGCTTGGACCATCGGTGATAGTTTAGTTTCCGTCTCTGCCAGTTCACTATCGAGATGAGAGCCTTCGACGAGACCACAACCGGCATAAAGAATGACCGCCCGTTCTGTAAATAATCCAGATCGAATAGCAACGATGAATTCCCCGTCATCCTGTCCGTTCATCCAACCAACAGGTGAACCGTACCATCCTCGTTCGAACGTCTCGATTTCTTGGATGGCATCGACTGCTAACTGCTTTGGTTCGCCCCCAAGCGCAGGTGTCGGATGCAGTTTTTCGATTAATTGGAATAACGTCACATCTTCTTTTAAATGAGCTGTGATCGGTGTATAAAGATGTTGGATATGGCGATTCTTCAAGAGAATCGGTGTATCCGGACAATCCAGTTCCTCTGAAAAGACAGATAATGTTCGTTCGATCGAATCCGCGACGATTCCGTGCTCCACCCGGTTCTTTTGATCTTGTAATAACGATTGACCGAGTGCTTCGTCCATCTCATCCATCGCGTGGCGTGGTGCAGAACCAGCGACGGCTGCCGTTTCAAGATGACGTCCACGTTTTAAGACGAGTCGTTCCGGTGTAGCGCCGATGAAGGCTTCTTCCGGATTCGGTTGGAAACAGAAGACGTAGCTGCCGGGTTGCGTATCTTCGAGTTCAGCGACGACAGCGGCTACGTCGAGCGGACGATCCAGCTCATAGACGACTTCGCGCGCCAGGACGATTTTTTCAAGTGTCGTCTCCAAGTAGTGCATCGCTTGATGGAACGAAGCTTCAAAGGCTTCATTTCCGTCCCGCGATAGTCGTAAGCGTGTGACGCCTGTCGAAGTCGATGCATGCGGTTGATTGACTTTGGCGAAATCGAGTGCGAGTTCATTTAAAATCGAATCGACTTGATCCATAGGCTCGACGCGAGCAAAAATCGTCACACGTGTCTTGCCATCTTGTTCTAGAAATAAAAACTTCGGAATCGTCATCGAAGCGTCTCCGAAGGAAGACCAACGATAATCCGGTTGTTTGAGCTCGGTAAACGAAAATCCGCTGAACGCAAATAAATCATGACCGACATGATCGCGATTCAAGTTTGCCCATTGCGATTGAATCCGTAAAAAACGATCCGTTCCTGAAGCCTGAAGTTGTTGTACGATGCCAAACCCGATGGCCCGCATCGAGCGATCAGGTGTCGCGAAATAAAATCGTTCCTCGATACCCTGTTCGAGGGAACTCATGTCAGTTGCTTCGATTTCCCATGAATACGAAGCGAGTATAGGTCGTTGTGAGGCGTTCGCCTGACTGACGGCCTGTTCGATACACTGTTTTAGCTCTTGTTGAGCGTAAGCCATACCGCTCATTGCCCCCTAGTCTATAGATACTGTGATATGTTTCACTTAATCTAAGTGTAAACTTTTTGCGGACAAAAAAGAAGGAATAAGCTATCTCTGATTGAACATTGACAGCAAAAAACGAAACCCGATACACTTAGACAGGAAAGGGGTTATTATATGAATAAATCAATCGCTGTCTATTGGCGAATGACACGACCGCATACGTTAACAGCAAGTTTTGTTCCGGTCGTCGTCGGTACGGCAGTTGTCGCACCACGCGTGGAATCGATACGCTTGGATTTGTTCGTGGCGATGTTGATCGCGTCGATGCTGATTCAAATCGCAACGAATCTGTTCAATGAATACTACGATTACAAACGGGGTTTAGATACGGAGGAATCGGTCGGAATCGGTGGATCGATCGTGCGTGATGGATTCAAGCCGGGAACGATCCTAGCGTTCGCACTTACGTTGTATGGCATCTCGGCATTACTTGGTGTGTATCTGTGTATCGAGACGTCGTGGTGGTTGCTTGTCGTCGGACTCATCTCGATGTTCGTCGGATATATCTATACAGGGGGACCGCTGCCAATCGCCTATACACCGTTTGGAGAGGTCGTTGCAGGCTTTTTCATGGGGTATATCATCATCGCGATTTCTGCGTACTTGCAAATTGGTTATGTTCCGACAGAAGCCGTTGCGATTTCGGTACCAGTCGCCATCTTGATCGGCTCGATCCTGCTTGCGAATAACATTCGGGACTTGGATAATGATAAGGTCAACGGACGAAAAACGATTGCCTGTCTCGTCGGACATCGCCGTGCTGTTTACGTCTTGATCGGATTTTTTGCGGCAGCTGTCCTGTCTCTCATTATTGCTGTACTCGCATTCGAAGTCTCATGGTTTGCGTTACTCGCGTTGTTAAGTATTCCACTCATGATCAAAGCAGTCCGTCTCTTCTGGGAAGACTTGCCACCGGAAAAACTGATGCCTGGTATGGCACAGACTGGTAAAGTGAATACGATTTTCGGACTTTTACTCGCAATCAGTCTCGTGATCGCGAATATCTAATCTTAATTTAAAGTAGCAGGCGATTCGCTTGCTGCTTTTTTTACGTGAAGATAGGGAACAGTTAGAAAAAAAGTACTTCGGTTGTCACTGATTTAAAATTTTACTATAATTGAAGCAATGTGCCTGAAAGATCAAACAAGGTCGGAAATCAGGAAATATGGTTAGAGGTGGAACTGAAATGAATAAAATCGCGGTAATCGGAAAAGTATTCGTCGACATAAAAGGAACTTCGTTCGCTCCTTTGCATAAGGATGCGAAAAACGTAGGAGACATCACGTTTTCAAATGGAGGAACAGGACGCAACGTAGCACAAAATCTAGCCGTCCTCGGGAATGAAGTTCGCTTTATCTCGACGGTTACGAATGATCAGATTGGCGTGGGAGTGCTCGATGAGCTGAAATCCTACGGTGCGAATGTGGATCACGTCGAAATGTTAGAAGATCATGGAATGGGTATGTGGCTAGCTGTCATGGATAACGAGGGTGACTTGCAAACATCGATCTCGAAACAACCGGATGCCAAGTTGCTCGAAGAGGCGATTTTACGTCAATCGATCTATGCACTCGATGGAGTCGATGCCGTTGCAATCGATTTGGATTTGTCCGTCACGGTCTTAGAACGTTTGATTCATTTATGTCGTAAGATGGAGTTGCCATTGTTTGGTGTTTGTGGTCACTTGAGCGTCATCGAACGAAATCGTCATCTGCTACAAGGGTTCACTGGATTCATTTGTAGCCGAGAAGAGGCTGAAATTCTGTCTGATCTATCGATCGTGACGGTCGAAGATGCGATTCATGTAGCAAATGAGCTAGCGAAAAAGGGCGCTCCGTTTACGGTCGTGACGATGAGTGAACTGGGGGCGGTCTACGTTGATCGTCGTACGGCGACATCAGGTCACGTCGGAACGAAAAAAGTGAAGGTTGTCGACTCAACGGGAGCAGGCGATTCCTTCTTCTCCGCAGTCTTGTCCGAATTGACACAGGAAAAGTCAGCAGAAGAGGCTTTGAAGCTTGGTATGAAGGTCGCAGCAGAAGTCATCGCTTCAACAGAGAATGGACTCGTTCCTGAAATGCTAGATGCTCTTCAATAAGTAGAAATGATAAAAGGGAGGTGGCGTCATGCCGATTCAACGAAGTGCAATCATTTTACGAAACGAACAGGATGAAATTGCGTTGATCCGACGGGATAAACCGAACGAAACGTATTATGTCTTTCCAGGCGGTGGGAAAGATGACGGAGAATCGTTAGAAGAAACAGCGATTCGCGAAGCACATGAAGAACTTGGCATCGACGTGGAGTTGACCGGTATTGCCGCCATCGTCCGTTTTAATGGATTCGATAATCCTTATTTTTGGGCGAAAACAATTGGTGGTCAGTTTGGCACGGGTACGGGTGAAGAATTCGAAGAGGAAGGATCGGGTTATACACCGGTCTGGATCAAGCGTTCGGAGCTACCTTCGTTGCCAATTCGTCCACCGTCACTTGCCAAACAACTGGCAGAAATGACAGAACCATTCTATGAATTAATCCTTTCTGAAAACGAATGAGGTTTTAGTTGAAATAAAATGGGAAAAGTATATTAAAACAATGAGGTGGTCTTCGACTGCCTCTTTTTCATGAAGGAGAGATGACGATGGCGCATTCACGCGATCCAAAAGGGCTTGCCCTGAACTTAAAGCAGCGAATGTCCGATCATAATATCACGGATTATGCAGGGACACTCGCCTATTACTGGTTTTTATCCATTTTCCCAGGAATCATTTTCGTCATTTCGGTCTTATCATTCTTTGATATCGATCGTCAGACACTCGAGTCACAAATTCGGGACCTAGCGCCAGGCGGAGCCGTTAATACGTTCACGGATACAATTTTCCAAGCCATCAAAGAACCGCAGGGTGGTCTGTTATCGATCGGTGCGATTCTTGCTGTCTGGTCCGCTTCCAAAGGAGTCGATCGTTTGATCACGACAGCAAACCATGCCTATGGTGACTTCTCTCCCCGTGGTTTTGTCGCAGCGCGTGGGATTGCCTTGTTACTCACGATCGTGCTCGGAGTCGGGATGTTGTTGCTGATCGTCTTGAATGTGCTCGGTGGTCCGATCATTACGTATCTTGCCAACTTCGTGTTGCCGATCGATATGGGGCAAAAAATCCTACTGACGGTCTTACGATATGTCGTATCGACGATTCTATTGATTGGTATCCTGTCGATTTTTTACCGCGTCGCACCAAAGCGCCCGATTACATTTAAAGAGGCAATTCCAGGAGCCGTCTTTGGTGTCATCGTCTGGCAATTATTATCGGTTGGATTCGGATTTTACGTCTCGAACTTCTCGAACTACAATCAGACCTACGGTTCGCTCGGTAGTGTCGTCATCTTGTTATTATGGCTCTACTTCACAGGGCTGATCATCTTGCTCGGTTCTGAATTGAACGCATCATGGGAACGGTTCATGAAAAAAGCGGATCCAAAAAAGATGGAAGAAAAGCGCTTGAAGGAACAAGCGGAACTTGATGCGATTCCGACGAATACGTTCGGATGAAGATACGAAAAAACGTCTGACTGCCTTGCGGCAATCAGACGTTTTTTCGTGTTAAGCAGCTAATCGTTTCTCAGATGAACGCTGTGGAAGACTTGGTAAAGCATCCTGTTGAAGAAGGCGTAAACCGTTCAGGATGACAAGAATCGTTGATCCTTCATGTCCGACGACAGCGAATGGCATGATTAGGAACTGGGACAAATTCGATGCGATCAATAGGAGAATGACACCGATCGCTAGCGTGATGTTTTGTTTGACGATCCGGTTCATCTTCCGCGCTTTATGCACGGCATAGGCAAGGCGACCTAAATCATTTTTCATCAAGACGACGTCAGCGGTCTCGAGCGCGGCATCTGTTCCTTCACCCATTGCGATACCGACATGTGCTAGTGCAAGGGCAGGGGCATCGTTAATGCCGTCACCCACCATCGCGACGGTCCGACCTTCTGTTTGGTATTGCTTGATATAGCGGACCTTATCTTCCGGTAGACATTCAGCAACGAAATCCGTTAATCCTGCTTCACGTGAGATGGCAGCTGCCGTGACTGGATTATCACCTGTTAACATGATCGTTGCGATGCCGAGATCATTTAAGGCAGCAATCGCTGTTTTAGCCTCTGGGCGAATCGTATCACGTAACGCATAAAGCGCTACAATCTGTGCTCCATTACTGACATAAACGATCGTATGCCCTTGTTCTTTCAGTGACTGTTCCATCGCGACGAATGGATCGTCTAAACCATCGTGGAATGCCCGTTTACCGATACGATAAGTGATGCCATCGACGGTTGCTTCAATTCCGTATCCTGTTACATCTTTAAACGTTGATGGTTCGCGGACATCGGTTTTTAAGTGATTGACGATCGCTTGTGCGAGCGGATGGTTCGACTGTGCTTCGATGGAAGCAACTGCTTGCTGAACTGTTCGAACGTCCATGCCTTCCGCATAACGACTTTCAGTGACGACGGGTTTCCCTGTTGTCAGTGTACCCGTTTTATCGAAGACGATCGTGTCGACTTGTCCGAGTGTCTCGATGTGTGCGCCTCCTTTAAAGAGAACGCCATTTTTCGCAGATGCGGCAATTGCAGATAAGGCAGCAGGCGTAATCGATGCAACAAGAGCACAAGGTGAGGCGACGACGAGAAGAATCATCGCGCGGTAAATACTTGTCTCAAACGTCCAACCGACGACGTAATGAGGGAGGACCATCATGAGTGCGACAACGAGGAGGACGATTTTGACATAACGGCTTTCAAAGCGTTCGATGAACTGAGCAGATGGTGATTGCTCACTTTGTGCATTTTGGACCATATGAATGATCTTTTGGAACAACGATTCGTCAGCAGCTTTCGTCATCTCAATCGTCAAGACCCCATTCATGTTGACAGTTGAGTTGTAGACGGTATCGCCCGTTTGTTTTTCAACCGGAATCGATTCACCTGTAATCGATGCTTCTTCGATCGCTGCTTGACCACGAACGATGACACCATCGACCGGAATTCGTTCCCCCGGACGAACATAGACAAGGTTACCAATCGCTAATTGTTCGATTCCAACGACTTCGAGTTGTCCGTTTGCATTCAGACGTGTTGCTTCCTCAGGTTGTAAAGACATTAAACTTTGTAAGGCACGTTCGTTCTTATTCATCGTATATGTTTCAAGGGCACCGGATAACGCGAAGATGAAAATGAGGATCGCACCTTCCATCCAGTAGCCGATGGCAGCAGCACCGATCGCTGCTAAAATCATCAGCAGTTCGACATTCAACGTTTTTTCTTGATACGTCTCCGTCAATCCTTCCTTCGCTTTTGCATATCCTCCGATCACATATGCGGATAAGTACAATGTGACATAAACGGCAGACGCCGCATTGAATTTTTCAAGTCCGTAAGCAACTAAAATCAATATTCCGCTAAACAATGCTAGAATCAATTCGTGATGCTCATCCCAAGCATGACGGAATACGGAACGCTGTTGAACATCGGTAGTAGTGGAAGTCGTCATATTAAAACTCCTTTCGAAATGTAAATGAGAAATGAAATCATTATAGAAAGAGAATGAGAATGTGATATATCAATGAGTTTAACTGATTGATAATGAGTTTCATTGTCTCTAGATTATAATTATTATTATCTGTAGAATTACTATACCATGCTTCAGTGAAAAGGAACAGGAAAGGAACTAGAAAGATGCAAAAAATTTTAACCCATCGGATTGGACTCGTCGTCTTTGCGTTATTGACGACTTTTTTGTGGGGAAGTGCGTTTCCCTTCATTAAAAAAAGTTATGACTTATTACAGATCACGTCTTCGGAATACGGAGAGCAACTGCTGTTCGCAAGCTATCGTTTCTTTTTGGCAGGTGTGCTGTTACTTGTCGTCAGTGTCCTCGTCTTCAAACAGACGATTACGCTGAAGGAGCGGACCTATGCCTATAGTCGTCTTGGCTTCTTTTTGACGTTCTTGCAGTATGTCTTCTTTTATATCGGTTTGTCGTTATCAACCGGCGTACAAGGATCAATCATTGCGGGATCGACTTCGTTCTTCCAGATGTTGCTGGCTCATTTTCGATATGAAGACGATCGACTGAATCGGTTTAAAGGACTCGCCTTATTCCTTGGATTCACAGGTGTTATCTTGGCCAACTGGCCGCAAGGGGGGCAAGGTGTCTCGTTTGGAGTAGGGGAAGGATTGTTGATTGCAGCAATGGTTTCCGGAGCGTTCGGTAATTTAATCGCGAAAGAATACTCGGCACATTATCCTGTGGCACCGATGACTGGATGGGCGATGGTCATTGGATCAATCGGTCTCTTCATCGCAGGAGTCATTCTCGATGGTCACGTCGCACCGTTCACTTTTTCAACGACAAGTGCTTGGATGCTCATGTATCTTGCCTTCTTATCAGCAACTGGATTTACGCTTTGGAACTTACTGATGAAATATAATCCGGTCAGTAAAGTGTCATTGTTCATGTTCTTCGTACCGATTTATGGTGTCAGTTTATCTGCCTTGATTTTGGGCGAGACGATTCCACCGCAAGCGTTGCTTGGATTACTCTTCGTCGTCAGTGGTATTTTAGTATCGACGTACCTTCCTGTTTGGTTTCAAAAGCGAGGTTGACGAAGATTCAGAATCGTGCAAAAATAGTTTCAATCAAAGTAACTCCCAATCGTTCGTTGCTTAAGCCGACCTGTTCGGCTTTTTTCTGTACGGTCAAGTGAAGACCGATTCGGCCTTGTCTGAAAGGCTAGTGCGACTATAAAACGGAAGGAGATGAAAACGAATGGAACGGAATGAGATCGTTCGAAAGATCATTGCCGCTCGTCGTCCACGTGATGAGTTTGCCCGGTTCGTCGTAACGTGCGTCAGTCAGCAGTTGAAGGAAACCCATGGAGATGTGGATGTGGAAATCATCGAGGCGGAGAGAGGTTACGATTCAGTGTGGTCAATCAACGGTCGAGAGGTCGTCGTGCTGCTCGAGACAGAAGAGCTGAAGCGTGCAAAAGAACAGCCGTATGCGATCGACGATAAGCTCTGGCGGAGTTTTCGGCAAGAAGGAATCGTGAAATAAAACAAAGGATCTTGCGCATGATTAGCGCAAGATCCTTTGTTTTATATCCGGGATGATTCGTGACGTTTCGCGTATCGTAAGAGAAACGCAAGTGTCGCTAGGACCAGAACGAATAGACTGAAATAAAGCATAGCTGGAAGCAGAACGAACAAGCTGCCAGCAATCGGTCCAAGGATCGAACCAAGACTAAAGGCAATCCCTGCAAGCAAGTTGCCCGTCGGAAGAAGGTGTCGCGGTAACTGTTCCGTCATATAGGCGACACCAAGCGAGTACGTCGAGCCAAGTGCCATCCCGCTGACAGCAAAAATCGCAAACAACCAGCCGTAACGTTCGAAGACGAAGCAAGCAATCAGGAAAGCGACAGAGCCAATTGAAAGAACGGTTACTAACGTCCGACGTTTTCCGAAGTGATCAGCAAGTCGTCCAAGTGGAAGTTGCATGATCAACGAGCTGACGACGAATGTCGTGATCAAGGTACTCGTCTCAGATAGACCGTACCCGTTACGTGTCGCAAAAACGGGAAAACTGGCATTCAGTGTGGCTTCGAGAAAACCATATGTAAAGCCAGGGAGTAATGTGAACCACGCGGTCGATAGGACAAGTTTATACCGTGAGGCAGCGCTTTGCAATTCCTCCGGCATGACAGACGATGGTTTTTCGTTCGGCATACGCGATAACAAGATCAGGACGATGACCGTTAATGTACCAGTCAACACGAACGGTAGCCAGTTGATGACATCGACGAGAGGTGCTGCAAGAGGACCAAGAGCAAAACCAAGACCGAATGCCATCCCGTATAGTGACATCGTTCGTCCTAACCGTTCATTTGGAGTAATGGACGTCACCCAAACCTGTGATCCATAGTGTAACGTCTGATCACCAAATCCGACGAGGAACCGTAAAATCATCCAAGCAATGACGCTCGGAAGGAGTGGAAATAAGAAAACGGCCACTGCAACAAGAGCGAGTCCGAACGAGATGACCGGAATATAACCACGTCGTCGCAGTGGACCTTCCATGAGAGGGGCAGCGACGATGACACCAATGTATAGAACGGCAGCGCTGAGACCATTGATGAAGGCTGGAGTCCCTTGACGTTCAAGTAAAATAGAGAGCAATGGAATCAGCAATCCTTGCGTGAATCCGGAAATGAAGACGATTGATAAAATGAGAGCAAAACGACGTGACACGAGTAACGACGACCTTTCTTTTTTCTTTTAGCATAACACGCCCCGGTCTCTGAAACGAAAGACCGGGGCGTGCTTCATTTATTTTCTTGTTCAAAACGTGTCGGACGCGGCATATGCAGAAGATGTTCATCCCAATCTGTCTGATCGAACACTTCATCATGTTCGATGCTGTGTGAAGTACGAATCCCAACCATCATGACGAATAAGACCATGCTGAACGTACCGATGATTGCGACAATACCTACGAGCCATTCCATCCCGGTCACCCCTTTTTTTAGAAAACAGAATGTGTCTACTTTGTGACATTTTTCCCGGGACGCCATCGTTCAAAACCTATTTTTCATTCTTAAAGCCGGCTGGATTGTTTTGTGAAATCAATCTCAGGGTAATATGCGTTTTTCACAAGCGCATTTGGTCCAAGGCATTGCACAGCAGGACAGTGACACGACAAGCTTTTATTCAGTTCTGTCTCTTGCCACTGGGCATATGCATCGTTGAAGGACGTTTCGTGAATCGTACCGAGCGAAGCAAGTTCGTCGCCGAAATCGGTCACGATGATCTCACCGTCAAAGATGTTGACGTTAAGACGAGAACGACCATCTGGGTCATTGCGGACCGATACGTTTTTCTCCTGACGCAAGCGACGGTGCAATTCCAAATCTGCCTCTTCCATCGAACATGCATAGAAAGGAAGTGTTCCGAATAACATCCAGACGTCTTTATCCCGGACGTCGAGCAAACGGTGGATCCCGTCGCGGATTTCAGACAAGCTAGCTGCTTCGATCATTGACGCGAAGTCAGCGGGGTACATGGGATGCACTTCATGACGGACACAGCCCATATCGACGATTTCCTTATGGATTGCTTCAAGATGTGGCAACGTCCGCTTATTGATCATCGTCTCAGCAGACACGATGACACCTCGTGCATTCAGAACACGAGCATTCTCTTTCATCGTCTCGAAAAGCTTCGTCCGTGCTTCACGTGATGGTTTTCGTTCCATCATCGCAAAGCCACCATCGATGAAGTCATCGGCTGTTCCCCAGTTATGTGAGATGTGCAAGACATCTAGATAAGGAATGATTAATTCATAACGAGATAACGGAAGTGTTAAATTTGAGTTGATTTGGGTTTTAGCGCCACGTTCGTGGGCATACTTAAGTAAAGGGACGACATATTCCTTGACGGATTTCATCGAAAGCATCGGTTCTCCGCCTGTGATGGAAAAGGCACGCAGGTGTTCGATTTCATCCAGACGTTGAATGAGTAGTTCGACTGGGATTTCAGGTGACTCGCTACTGGATAACATGTAACCGACGGCGCAATGTTCACAGCGCATGTTACACAGTTTTGTCGTCGTGACTTCGATGTTCGTCAAACGGACGGTGCCGTATTGTTCAATGTCACGATAAGCTTCCCACGGATCGTTTGCGATCGTGATGGGTGATGATTGTGGCATAGGTACTCCTCCTTTTTAGTGCTCCACTTCGTATCGTATGCTAAAATAACGTCGGAATCCAGCGGAAGAAAGGAAGTCTGAATAATGGGAAAAGCAAGAACTGATAAACTTGGTCAAATGAATGTGCTAAAATCAAGGATGCAGCTTCTCTGTCATACAATCGATTCACTTGATGAATCATCAGATATCGAAGATTTGGAACGACTGATCGTATCACTAGATCAACTCAAGGCGAAGGTCGTTCGATATGCGAAGGATATGAAAGAACAAGAAGAAACGAAAAAAGCGGTAGATTGAGACCGCTTTTTCATTTGCACAAACGGAAAGGATGAAATCAATGGCAACAAAAATCAAATTAAAGACAGGTGAGATCCGTTCGGTCACGTGTTTACGGATGGGAATCAACGGTGAAGGGATTGCGACGCTCGAGCGACAAATCGTCTTCATCCCAGGATTACTCGTCGGGGAAACGGCACAGATCGAGATCACGGAAATTCATGCAAACTATGCGAATGCGAAAATCTTGAAGCGTGACGATCGTTCACCGGACCGCGTGACACCGCTTTGCCCGGTCTATAGTGTCTGTGGCGGCTGCCAATTACAACACATGAGTTACGACGGACAATTACGTTATAAGGAAGAGATGCTACGCAATGCTTTCTTAAAATCAACGAAATTGAATATCGAGAAAGCCGATATTCGTCCGACGATCGGTTCGAAAGAATGGGAATACCGCAACAAGTCACAATTCGTCGTCGGTAAACAAGGGAATGAAATCGTCAGCGGTCTCTATTCGGCCAATTCGAATCGTCTTGTCGCGATCGATGATTGTGTCGTTCAAAACAAAGAAACGCTTCGTGTCAACCAAGCTGTCACGAAACTGCTCAACGATTATAAAGTACCCGTTTACCATGCAGCAAAACAAGACGGTGTCATGCGACACATCGTCGTCCGGACAGGAATCAAAACGGGCGAAATTCAAGTCGTACTGGTTGCCTTTAAAGACGGCTTCCGTGATTTAGAAGGTTTGTCACGCGATATCATGGATATCCCGGGGGTCGTTTCGGTCGCGCTGAACATTAATGATAAGTTAACGTCACGTGTCTTCGGAGAAGAGACAGAAGTCTTGCGTGGCGTTGAACGGATCGAAGAAGAGATGGGCGAGTTCACGTATCAATTGTCTCCTCGTGCTTTCTTCCAGTTGAACCCAGAACAAGCAGAGCGGATGTATGAAGAGATTGCGCGTGCCGCTGCTTTGACAGGCGAAGAGCGTGTCGTGGATGCATACGCAGGTGTCGGTTCAATTGGACTCTGGATTGCTAAAGGAGCAAAAGAAGTCCGCGGTATGGAGATCATTGAAGAAGCCGTTGAAGATGCCAATGCGCACATGAAGCAATACGGATTCGACCATGCCCACTACGTCGTCGGTAAGGCAGAAGCATGGATTCCACGTTGGGTCAAGGAAGGCTGGATTCCAGATGTCTTCATCGTCGATCCACCACGCTCAGGTTGCGATACACAATTGTTGAACGCGATGATCTCGTCTAAAGCGAAAAAAATCATCTATGTTTCGTGTAACCCGCAGACGCTTGCCCGCGATTGTGATCACTTGATGAAAGCGGGATACAAGGTATCGTACATTCAGCCGTACGATATGTTCCCACAAACAGCGCACGTTGAAGCAATCGTCGTGCTCGAAAAAAAGAAAAAGAAAAAGTTCTAAATAACAAGCCCGTATGCACTCCTTGAACGAGTGGACATACGGGCTTGTTATCATGTTTGCGAGGGATAACCGAACGTCGCGTCACACTCAGCAAAGCGTTCCTTTAATTGAGCAACACGGTCAGCGGGTAATGGACCACGTTCGATCAGTTGCTGATTCAATGCGAGGTGTTCTGGTCGAGACGTGCCGATGATAGCCGTCGTGATTCCTGGCTCAAAAACCGTGAAACGAAGCGCTGTCTCAAGCCAACTGGATTCTTCGAGGGGATAAGCGAGTTGTTGCGCACGTTCCCAGTAAGGTTCGACATACTGTCCGACCGGACGCTCCGTGAAGCGCCACGGGGCATTACCGATCGGACGCTTTGCGATGACTCCGTGATTCGAAAGCGTAGGTAGGACATCATCGACACGTTGGTCAAACAGATTAAATGATGTTTGGAAACTGTCGAAGCGATTCGTTTCGATAGCATATGTCAAGTCTTCCCGATCACCGGAATAAGCGATGACGCGAACTTTTCCAGCTTGTTTTGCTTGTTCAAGCGCTTCGATGACATCTCCTTTTGCAAGAACTTCTCGACTACAAGAGTGGAGGTGTACGATGTCGAGATAATCCGTTTGCATCGTCTGTAAGGCTTGATCGATGCCACCATGGACGGCTTCAAAGGTCCAGTCCTGCGCACCAGGAACATCATAGCCGACTTTCGTCGACAGAATGACGTCGTGCCGACGATGCTTTAGAAATTGTCCGACGCGTTGCTCCGATAAGCCGTAGCCGCGTGCCGTATCGATCAGGTTGATGCCAAGATCACGTGCTCGTTCGAGTAAATAAACTGCTTCCCGGTCCGTCATCTGTTTTGCACCAATGTGACCGGCTCCGAACCCAAGCGGGGACACGAATAAATCAGATGTTCCAAAACGTCTTAACTCCACGAACAATACTTCCTTTCAGGTACCTGTAGTTTTAAATCGATGGTGTTCGTTTTTGATGAATACGGTATAGCAGATAACCAACGAGTGCCACGCCTGCAATCGACCATTGAACGATGAATGAGGATTGCATGAACTGATGGACGGCGAGCACTTCGACTAACATGGCTGGAATTTTTCCGATCGTACTCGCAGTCAGGAAAAGTAGAATCGAAATACCACTAGCGGCACTGACAATGTTGACGATGCCAGACGGAACGAACGGTAACAGCCGTAGCAAGATGATCGTCCAAAACGCTTCACGTCCTTGTTGTGCTTGCAGTTTTTGTTGCAAAGGAGCGAATCGATCGGGAAGCGGACGACGAAGGGCATACCGCAGTCCTTTTCGGTAAAGTAGAAACGCACAAACCGCACCTAAGACTTCACCGATGAAAGAGAGCAATGTGCCCATCCATAATCCGAAATAGACGAGATTCGCAGCGGTGACGAACGTACTCGGTAGGACACCAAGTACACTGACGACGACGCCGACCAAGACACTAACGAATGGAGCGAACGGTCCAAAGAGTTCAAAGGTTTGGATGACATGTTGTTCCATCATTCGAATCCATCCTCTTCATCCGGAAGAAGCGGTAACTCGATGTGGACAGTCGTTCCTTCTCCAAGAACGGAGTCGAACCGGATCGTCCCATCATGACGATCGATGATGTGTTTCGTGATCGCAAGACCGAGACCAGTGCCACCATCTTTCCGCGTCCGTGATTTATCGACACGGTAAAAACGTTTTGTCAGTCGATCAAGATGTTCTTCCGGAATGCCTTCCCCTTCGTCCTGGATAAGACAATGCGTCCGGTCGCCGATCGTTTCAGTCGATAAGAAAATCTGTTTGCCAGGCGGTGTGTACCGTAAGGCGTTATCGAGTAAATTGCCGAAGACTTGCTCAAGGCGGTCCGTATCGCCTAAGACAATTTGATCTGGATCGAGGTTCATCACGAACGTGACTCCTTTTGACTGGGCGATGGGTTCCATCCGGTAGATGACATCTTCAAGTACTTGACTGAAGACAAGCGGTTGCTTCGACATCGGATAGGAATCGCGCTCGAGTTGAGCGAGATCGAGCAGATCATTGACGAGACGTTGCAGACGTTCCGTTTCCCGCTCAATGATTTGGTAATACTGCGCACGCTTTTCTTCCTCAAGCGAATCATCCTGCATCATCTCTGTGTAACCACGGATGTAGGAGAGAGGTGTTCGCAATTCATGACTGACGTTCGCGAGGAACTCTTTCCGCTGCTCGTCGACTTCCCCGAGCGATTCCGCCATCTTGTTTAACGTTTCTGCGAGTTCTCCGATCTCATCGTCCGATTGAATCGGAATCCGGTAATCAAAGTCACCTTGTGCATAAACAGTCGAGGCGCGCTTCATGTCGATCAACGGACGGATGATCGTATCGATGATTTGTCGTCCGAAGATGACGAGATTCAAGACAATCAGTCCGATCATGAAGAAGATCATCAAGCGGAGTGGGCGGAATGGTTCACTGATTTGCCCAAGTTCCAGGTACAAGATCAGCGTACCAACCAGTCGATTGTTTTCGATGATCGGAAACCCGGTCATCAAAATATCCGTTCCTTCAATCGGATGGGTCCGACTGGAGACGATGGTTTCACCGTTTCGAAGTTCTTCGATATCCGCATTCGTCAAAAAGCGCAGTCCAGCTGGATTTTTCTTCAGGAAATCGATAAAGAAGACTTTCGATTCCGTCAACTCATTCGTATAAGTCATTCCATCGTAAAAAGCACCAGATAATCCTTCAGATTCATAAATGTTGATCAGCTTTTCGCCTCGGTTCAATAAGATATCTTCCTGCGTTTGAAGATAGAATCGATCGTAGAGGTAGAACGTCAACAAGACGAATAAAATGGCGGAAAAAACGCTTGTGAACCAAATCGTGATCCAAATCCGGCGCCGGATCGTATAGCGCTTAATCATACTTCCTCGAATTTATAACCGATGCCCCAGACCGTTTGAATCGAGCCACCAGCTTCCCCGAGCTTTAAGCGAAGTGTTTTGATGTGTGTATCGACCGTCCGTAAGTTCCCGATATAGTCCGCACCCCAGATTTGATCGAGTAACTGTTCGCGAGAAAAGACCTTATCATTGTTTTGAGCGAACAGATGCAGCAAATCAAATTCCTTACGCGTCAGACTGACCGGTTTGCCATTGACGTGGACACTCCGACTTTCAGTGTCGAGTTCAAGCATGCCGAGCGTCAGGGTAGCCGATTGATCAACTGTAAAGCGATGAGAACGACGAAGAGTCGCTTCGATGCGAGCAAGCAATTCTCGAGGGCTGAATGGTTTTGTGATATAGTCATCAGCTCCGATTTTCAGACCGTGAATACGATCGAGCTCGTCCGAACGTGCCGTCAGCATGATGATCGGAACGTTTGAGAATTCACGGATGCGCATACATGCTGTCAAGCCGTCCATTTCCGGCATCATGACATCGAGTAGAACGAGATGGAATGTATTTTGTTGAATGAGATGGATCGCTTCTTGTCCGTTAGAAGCTGTCATCGTCGTGTAGTGTTCTTTTTCAAGATTCGAGACGAGAAGGTCACGCATTTGTGCTTCATCATCTACTACGAGAATGTTAAACGATTCTGGCATTAGTCTTCGCTCCATTTCCTGTAGAAGAAAGTGTTTCTTCCATAAAGATGAGTTTTCTTATTTATCATACCATTTCAAACTTTAGAAGCGCATGTGTGGACACAAAAAAGCATGAGAGACAAGGCTCTCATGCTTCGAGTTGTTGGTGATCGTATAGTGTTTCGAGCTCCCGACCATGAATGTACATGTGGAAACTAGATTTTGAGACTTCATATAGCGTGAACTGTGTCTCGCCGGCATTCAATTGCTCAAGAAGCGCAGGGCGCAACTCATCCGCGCAGAACGCATACGGCAATTTTTCAGCTGCTTTTTGTGACCGAATATTGCTTTTGCGAATTTTCATGAAGACACTTTCATATCCAAGCTCGAAGAACAGCTCAGAGAAGAAGGCTTCTTTCGCTAAATGATTGTATCCTTTACCATGATACGGTTTACCTAACCATGTACCGAGAAACCCATATTGTCCTTCGATATCGAGTAAACTAATCGTACCAATCGGTTGATCGAATTCATCTAGGATGGTACGTGATACGATTTCACCACGTTCTTCCTCTTCGATTGCCTGCTTTGTAGTAAACAGAAATTCATCAAAGTACCGTGTTTTTTGGCGGACGTACGGATATACGTCTTGATGCTGCATCAGTTCGAACAAATCAGCGCAGTCGCTCAGCTCCCGTTGCTTGAGCATACTTCCATTCCTCCTTTTAGGACCGCAAGAATGATTGTCGAAAGCTACCTGTCTGACTCGTTTGAACCGCGCATGGTATGCCTTCTTCAGTTGTCGGATAAGATAATATTACCTTCTTTTTTTAAAATTGCAAGAAAATAATTTTTGTGAAAAAAGATACAAAAACAAGATGTTTTCCGTAAGCGTCTAAAACCCCCGAAAGGTGCAAAAAACACCTGGCGGGGGTGGAGTTAAGTCAAGTTCAGTTGAGCGTGTTCAAAAATGATTTTTCCGTCAATCATCGTCATGAGAGGCTTCGCTAAATAGTCGAGTGGAAAGTGACTCCACAGGACGAGATCCGCGTCTTTTCCGGTCTCGATCGATCCGACACGATCGTCCACACCGAGCGAGCGGGCGGGATGAATCGTGATCGCGCGTAAGGCGATATCGACCGGTAGACCTTCTCGTGCGGCAAGACCAGCGCAGAGGTTCAAGTATTGGACAGGTGTGTACGGATGATCGGTCGTGATGGAGATTTCGAGACCGTGTTCATGGAGAACCCGGTACGTTTCCCATGTTTTATTCTTCAGTTCGATTTTAGACTTCCGCGTGAATGTCGGTCCAACTGTCACTTTTTCGATCGGCAATTGCTCCATTTCTTTTGCGACGAGATGACCTTCCGTACAATGTTCGATACGTAAATCAAGATCAAACTCTTCCGCGAAGCGAATAGCGGAAAGGATATCATCTGCTCGGTGCGCATGTACACGAAGCGGCATCTTATGATCAAGGACCCGTTTGATCATCTGATGAGCGAACGTTTCGGAAACTCGTTGTGTCCGAACTTCAAGAAAGGCTTCGCGCAACATCCCCATGATGCCCATCCGTGTGAGTTCACCGGCACGGCCAGCACTATGGACACGCTTCGGGTTTTCACCGAGTGCCACCTTCAGACCCGCATACTTTCGAAGAATCATATCATCGATGAACCGTCCGTGCGTCTTGATGACACTCGTGACGCCACCGATGATGTTCATGCTACCAGGCATGACTTGAACGGTCGTGATCCCGTGTTCGACGGCTTCCTTAAAGCCTTCATCCAGCGGATAAACGCCATCAATGGCACGTAGATGAGGAGTCATCGCGAAAATCGTCTCATTCGCATCATTTCCGACGGTTCCGGTACCTTCGTCATATAATCCGAGATGTGTATGGGCATCGATGAAACCGGGCAATAAAAAGTGACCTTCTGCTTCAATGACTTGATCGTTTTCTAAATGATCCAGTAATTCACCGATTTCAATGATTTTCCCATCACGAATGCGGATGTCCCCATAAAAACTGTCCGAAGTAATCGGATAGATATGTGCATTTCGAATTAAGATATCCAAGTATCGTCCACCCCTGTACTAGTTTGAATGCTCGATTGCTCGCAATGCATCCTTTAGTTCAGCATACCGAAACTTGTATCCGTTTTCGAGCGCTTTTTTCGGAACGACACGAGCTCCTTCTAGTACAATCGTACTCTTTTCACCGAGTGCGAGTTCTAACGCGAAGCGTGGCGCCGGGAGCCAGTGTGGGCGATGTAAGACTTTTCCGATCGTCTGTCCGAAACGCCGCATCGTCTCCGGATGCGGAGCAGTGATGTTCATTGGTCCTTCGACTGTCGGGGTCTCAAGTGCGAATATGAATAAATCGACTAAATCGTCGATGTGGACCCAGGAGACCCACTGTTTTCCGTCGCCCATCGTTCCACCGCCAAACAAGACATAGGGCAGGCGCATTAACGGATAAGCGCCACCGGCTTTCGTTAGGACGACACCGATTCGTGGATGGACAAGTCGAATGCCAGCGTCAGCAATCGGGCGGGCAAGGTCTTCCCAGGCGACACAGACATGACTTAGGAAGTCAGCGGTCGGTGGAAGGGGTTGATCTTCGGAAAATGTTTGATGCCGATCTTGTCCGTAAATGCCAACCGCAGATGCAGACAATACGACATTCGGCTTTTGATCGAGTGCTTCAACGATTCGAACGAGCTCCTTCGTCGTGCTGACGCGACTGTCGATAATGACACGTTTTCGTTCATCCGTCCAACGTCCGTCGTTGATCGAAGCGCCAGCCAGATGAATGAATGCATCGACGCCCTCTAAGTGCTGTTCCGGTTTTGCGTCTTCTGTCATCCACTTGATATATGTGACCTGCGCGTCATTCGCTTTCGGATGACGCGTTAAGATAAAGATGTGATGTCCTTGATCTAGTAAACGCTTCGTCAAGGCTTGACCAATCATACCAGTTCCGCCGGTAATCGCAATGTTCATGTAATCCATCCCCCCTGAAATAAGTAAAAGTGGCTTCTTTCCATTTGTTCCCGTTCCATGGTTTCACTCAAACATAGACCTGCCTGTTCATGATATCGTAGAACTACCGAATCAGGTTAGGGGAGGGAACGACATGAAGATCAAACGGATCTCGACACAGAAGAAGAACAGCGAACGATTCAACATCTATGTCGAGCGTGAGGGCAAAGAGGAATACGCCTTTGCCGTAGATGTGGATATCTTAATCAAATACAATCTGCAACGCGATAAGGAGCTCGATGACGACTTCGTCAAGGAAGTACTGACGGCTGAGGAACAGCAGAAGGCATATCGTCTCTCATTGAATCATTTATCATACCGGATGCGGGCAACAAGTGAGGTCGTCACGTATTTGACGGAAAAAGAGACACCGGAGCATGCGATTAAACATGCGATCGATCGATTGACGGAGCAACGCTATCTGGATGATCAACAGTTCGCGCTTGCTTATACGGCGACGAAAAAAGCAACGACACCACAAGGACCAGGAAAGATTCGCCGTGATCTAGAAGTATTGAAGATCCCAAAGACAGCAATTGATGAAGCAATCGCGACGTTTACGGATGAAGAGGAATATGAAAAAGTCCTGAAGTTTTTGCGGCAAAAGCAAAAAGAGCTTCAACGGCGTTCTGTACGCGAATTGACGCAAAAGCTACAGATGACACTCATGCAGCGCGGGTTCTCGTCCGATTTGATTAAAGCGGGCATTGAAGAGGTATTTTTAGCTGAAGAAGGTGACGAAGAAGAACAGGCGGCACTTTATCAAGCACGCAAGTATTATCCGAAGTACCGGCAACTCGAACCGTTTGAACGCGAACAGAAGGTGAAGCAAGCGCTCGTCCGAAAGGGATTTCCGTACGGTCTGGCAGCTCAAGTCCTCGAACAAATCAAAGAAGAAGAGGCGGAATAATAAAAGCAAGATGAAAAATTGACAATTATCCGACAATTGTGCTATTCTACGCACAGACTAAGAAAAGGAGGAACCGTCCTATGAAAAAGCCAATTGGTTTCACACACATCCAACAGCTGAATATGACGGAGACTCTTGAGCACGTATAAGTAATTCATTTCATGTGCGAGCAAGGGGATTCGTCTCCCGAGCGCGCAGACGAACAAGAATGCATCATGCCCATTTCAAGGCATACTGATTCTCGGACTGCATCCGGAAATCCGTATGCCTTTTTGCGTGCTCGGAAAAAACACTTCATTTCACAGTAAAGGGGGGACCCTCATGCGTTTATTTCGGCAATTGAGTTGGTTTCTAAAAGAACACAAATCATCTTACCTCGTAGCAGTCGTCTTACTGATTATCACGGGCTTCATCGATTTAACGCCGCCGTGGTTGATCGGAAAAGTGATCGACGGTTTACGCTCAGGTTCGATGGACCGAACGACACTCTTACAGTATGTCGGTGGATTAACGGTCATTTCCATCGTTTCCTTCATCTTGACGTATCTGTGGTTAGCGAAATTATTCGGAACGGCATTTTTATTAGAACGGACACTTCGGAGTCGCTTCTTTACGCACTTATTGAAACTGACGCCGACGTTCTACCAAAAGAATCGGACGGGAGACTTGATGGCGCTCGCGACGAACGACTTGAAGGCGGTCGAGCGGACAGCCGGATTTGGTGTCTTGACGCTCGTCGACTCGTTGAACATGACGGCAATCACCCTCGTCGTCATGGGGGTGGCGATCGATTGGAAGCTGACACTTGCTGCCTTGTTACCGATGCCACTTCTCGCCTACGCGATGAATAAGCTCGGAAGTCAAATTCACGGACGTTTCATCACTGCCCAGGATTCATTCGGAACGATGAATGACCAAGTTGTCGAGTCGATTTCCGGACTGCGTGTCATTCGCTCGTTCGTCCAAGAACCGGTCGATGTCAAACGCTTCGACGATGTCACGACGGATGTCTTTGAGAAAAACATGCACGTCGCAAAAATCGATGTCTTATTTGAACCGATCATCAAGCTGCTCGTCGGCTTCAGTTATTTGATCGGCTTATCGTTCGGGACATATCTCGTCTTTACGAACGACATCACGCTCGGACAATTGGTCGCCTTTAACATCTATCTCGGGATGCTGATTTGGCCGATGTACGCCTTTGGCGAATTGATCAACGTCATCCAGCGTGGAACAGCAAGTCTTGACCGCTTAGAAGCAACGATGCGAGTCAAACCGTTGATTGCTTCGACACCGCGGGAACACGTCGATCGCCCTGAACGGATCGAGATGAACGATTTGACGTTTACGTATCCAGAGACAGCCCATCCGGTCTTACGAGATTTGAATATGACGATCGAACAAGGAACAACGATCGGGATCGTCGGACCAACCGGATCCGGTAAAACGACGTTCTTGCGTCAATTCCTACGTGAGTATCCGATTGGACGGGACATGCTGACGGTCAATGGCATACCGTATGAAGATGTTGCGCTAGAGACGGTTCGCGGTTGGACGGGTTATGTGTCACAAGAACATTTACTATTCTCGAAATCCGTCCGGGACAATATCTTGTTCGGTGCAGGTGAAGCGACAGAAGAAGAATTGCAGGAAGCGATTCGTCTCGCATCGTTTGAAAAAGATATCGAAACGCTGGAACAAGGACTTGAGACGATGGTCGGTGAACGTGGCGTCACGTTATCAGGAGGACAAAAGCAACGTCTCTCGATCGCGCGGGCGATGTTAAAAAAACCAGAGTTGCTGTTGCTGGATGATTCACTATCAGCGGTAGACGCGAAAACGGAATCACATATCATTGATTCGATTCGATCGAATCGTCACCAATCCACGACATTAATTGTTGCCCATCGTTTGTCGGCAGTGGCACATGCGGACGAAATCATCGTCTTGCAAGATGGAATGATTTCTGAACGAGGAACACATGACAGCCTGATGGCACAAAATGGCTGGTACGCTCAACAATTCGAGCGACAAAGTGAAGAGATGTAAGGAGGTGCCTCTGCATGAATGAATTAGAATTATACCAACTCGATCCGGCACGTCGGAAGACGACGATCCGTTCGTTGATCCGCTATGCGATGCATGAGAAACAAGCGATCTTTTTAGGATTATTTTTACTCATACTGGCAGTCGGAGCGGAATTGACAGGTCCGTATATCGCCAAAGTCATCATTGATGAACATATCGTGGCAATTGAGAAGGACTGGGTCGAAGTTAAATCGGACGGTGCGGTCACGTATGACGGCCGTCAGTTCGCCAAAGCACAAGACGTCTCGAAAAGTCAGATCGTTCAATCCGTCTCGATCGTCCAAACGACCAACGGCTACTTTTTCGTACCGAAACAAGTCGTCAGTGGAGGAGAGCGGAAAATCAGTGGAAATACGATGACGGTCACGCGTGGAGACGACGTCTACACGTATGATAATATTCAAAAACTGACACAAGGACAGGTCTATGATTTTTATTCAAAAGACTTAAAAGCAATCGGCTGGTTGTCCTTGATCTACGTCCTTTTGCTGCTGGTAGCAGCTGGTTTGAACTGGATTCAGCAAATCTTGCTCCAGCGATCTGCTCATAAAATCATTAAACGAATGCGTCTTGATGTCTTTACGCATCTGCAACGGTTACCGGTTCGTTATTTCGACCAGACACCGATCGGGAAAATCGTCAGTCGAGTCACGAATGATACGGAAACGATTCGCGATCTATATCTCGGTGTGCTCGCCCGGGTCTTCTCGGGGATTATCACGATGGCGGGGATTCTGGTCGCGATGTTCTTCCTCGATTATCGCTTAGGATTAGTCTCGCTGATCATCATTCCGATCGTCTATTTCTGGATTCAGCTGTTCCAGAAACTCGCGACGAAGAACAACTTCAAGGTCCGCTCGCTCGTTGCCGACATGAATGGTCAACTGAATGAGAACATCCAGACGATGCCGATCATTCAGGCTTATGCACGCGAGAAGGAAGTCCTTGCTGAATTCGAACAAAAGAACGAAGAGAACTATCAGACCCGGGCAAAGTTGTTACGACTCGATGCCCTGATGTCTCATAACCTATCCTACTTTTTGAAAAACTTGACGCTCGCCTTGTTGATTTGGGTCGTCGGCGGAAAAAGTCTGACGAACGGATCGTTTTTATCGCTCGGGATTTTATATGCGTATATCGATTACGTGTCCCGTTTATTCGAACCCGTCACCCAAATCATGAATCAGCTGTCACCGCTACAACAAGCACTCGTTTCAGCGGACCGGATGTTCCAATTGCTTGACGAAAAGGGAGAGCCGGTCGAACAAGGTCGCGTTGCTCGGTTTAAAGGAGCGGTGACCTTCAAAGACGTTGAATTCAGTTATGAAGCGGGGAATCCCGTATTACGTGAGATTCAAATCGATGCTCGTCCTGGCGCGACGATTGCTCTCGTCGGTCACACGGGTAGCGGGAAAAGTTCAATCATGAATTTATTAATGCGTTTCTATGATCCGTCAAAAGGACAGTTGTTGATTGACGGACAGGACGTGACGACTTTACCGAAACAAGCGGTTCGTGAGCATATGGGCATCGTCTTACAGGATCCGTTCCTCTTCACAGGAACGATTCGCTCGAACATCACACTCGGCAATCCTGATATTTCAGAAGAACGGGTACGACAAGCAATCGAAGCCGTCGGCGCGGATCGGTTCATTGATCGTTTACCGAACGGGCTCGATGAACCAGTCATCGAAAAAGGTGCCACATTATCAGCGGGTGAACGACAGTTGATCAGTTTTGCCCGTGCGTTAGCGTTCGATCCTGCGATCCTAGTTCTTGACGAAGCGACAGCGAGCGTTGATTCGGAAACGGAAGCGGTCATTCAAGATGCTTTACTGACGTTGACGAAAGGACGAACGACGTTCATCATCGCCCACCGCTTGTCGACGATCAAAGATGCGGATGAGATTCTTGTTCTCGATCGTGGTCAAATCGTCGAGCGAGGGTCCCATGATGTGCTCCTTGCAACGTCCGGTATTTATGCGAAAATGTATGCGTTACAAAGTAAGCGGAATCTTGAATTGAAATCAAGCTAATCCATCCAGTTTCTCCTCCTTTTCGTTTATACTGAAAAACGAAGAGGGGGAGTTTTTGTAATGGAGACACGGATGAGTCAATTATCGAAATACGAGCTTGAGATGTTGATCACGAAATTAAGTGAACAAAAACGAAAAGCGGAGCAACACGGGAACGTCAGTGAAGTGGAGGTCGTGACGCGGAAAATCGCTATTGCGAAAAGTTATTTGATTGATCCGGCACGATTCGAACGGGGGGCCTTTTACCGAATCGAAGGAGAAGAGGCACGATTTGAGTTACACTTCGTCAATGGCGTCATGGGCTGGGGACATTTTGAAGGAACCGCTCAGGAAGTCGCGATTCCGCTCGCGTTATTCACAGGAGAGGGAGAACAGACATGACGAATCGAGAACAAGCCCTTCAGCAACTGGCTGAAGAATTATTGCAAGTAAATGAAGTATTAATCCCGGAAGAAGCACTGACGTGGGTCGAAGTGCTTTGGGAAGATTTCGAAGCGACACTCGCACGCGCAGGTGAGAAATATCAAGGTGAAGCCGTCGCGGTTCATTTCGTCGAGCAGCAGATCAAACAGCACGGGGCAATGTTGCACCGGTTTAATACGACGAACGAAAAATTCAAGCATTTGATGACAGGTCGAAACGTCGAATGAAAAAAGCTCCGCACATCGGGATTTCCGTTGCGCGGAGCTTTGTCTTTATAATGCAGGGATGAACAGTTTTTTCTGCAAGGTCCGTTCGCTGAAGACCCAGCCGGTATAGGAGCTGACGATTTCTTGTGTGGCGGCGTCGATTCTGACGACGGCAACGAATGGATAGACTTCCTTCGTGAAGTAACGCAAGTTGGTGAAGCGGTATTCGACAATGCCATCCTTTCGTGAGACCGTATACGTATGAATCTTCGAGAACTCAAGAAACGCTTGCAAGTCAGCATTTTGTTTGACGATTTCGTACAAGGCGTCACCGTGTGGTTCGTCCTTGATGCGGAAGTTTCCACATTCGACGACGGTTCCACTGTTGATCTTAACGACGGAATACTCATCGCGTAATCGTGCCGCGACATGCCACTCATCCCATTTCATGCCAGGTGAGATGAACAGTTTATGGGCGCCGCGATAATAGCGTGCAGCGGTCGCGAGTGCATCGTTTCGCAACTTGAACTGCACAGCGTAATAGATGATGACGATAGCGATCAAAATCGGGAAGATGACGATCGTCGCTCTCGTTAGTAGCCAAATCCCGAACGCGGCATAATACATCGTGAACAGATATGGATCAAACGTATTGATGACACCCCAACCGATCCAGGATTGTTTGAACGGGTGTAAGGCTTGTGTACCGTAAGCATTAAACAGATCGACAAAGACATGAAGAGCGACAGCGATCTGCGCCATCAGCCATAATGAAGTCGGAGGTATACCGAACAACGTGCCGATGACGATTGAAAGTAATAACGGCCAGGCGAGCAAGGCAATCAACCCGTGCGATTTTCCGCGGTGTTGACGCAAGTAGGCGCTGTTTCCTTTAAATTTAAAAACAGTATCGAAGTCCGGTGCGTGTGAGCCGACGAGCGCCGTCGTCGTCACGGCAGCAAACATCGTCGTGCTCGCTGCGACGTCAGGGTGTAGCGTCGAGATGGCGGCGAGACAAAGTCCCATGCCGATATGCGTACCAGTATCCAATGCGAATTCGCTCCTTCTATAAAATCGTGATGGTGAATCCATCGAGGTTCTGCCGAGTAATTTTTAATAAATATATCGTATCCAAGAGAAAAGAGGTAACCTTTTGACTGTCGTTCAAGAATATTTCACAAACTTTAATAAAACACAATTTACCACAGAACTGATTGCCTGGTTCCTTCGTGAACAGCGGGATCTCCCGTGGCGAAGAACCAAAAACCCGTATCATATCTGGATTAGTGAGATCATGCTCCAACAAACACGTGTCGATACGGTCATTCCATATTATGAACGCTTCACGAAACGTTTTCCGACTCCACATGATTTAGCAGAAGCGGATCAGAGTGAAGTCCTGAAACACTGGGAAGGCTTAGGGTACTATTCCCGTGTCAAGAATCTTCAAATCGCGGTTCAGGAAGTTGTTGAAAAATATGACGGAATCGTTCCGGATGAGAAGGAATTATTCAGTCAGCTGAAGGGTGTCGGTCCGTACACGACGGGAGCGGTACTGTCGATTGCTTATGGACAGGCAGAACCAGCAGTAGACGGAAACGTGATGCGGGTTCTCTCGCGTGTACTTGGAATCTATGAAGATATTGCTGCACCGAAGACGAGAAAGTTGTTTGAAGCTGCGGTTTATCAGTTGATTGATCCGGCTGATCCGTCAAGCTTCAATCAAGGCTTGATGGAACTTGGTGCGATGGTCTGTACGCCGAAGTCTCCGATGTGTGGACTCTGTCCTGTTCAAGACGTTTGTTTTGCATATGATCGAAATGCACAGGAAGAACTACCTGTGAAGACGAAGAAAGGGAAGACGCAAATTATTCCTTATGATGCTCTTGTTTATGAAGCAGACGGAAAAATCGCAATTGAACAACGGGCGGAGACCGGTTTGCTTGCTGGTATGTGGCAATACCCACTTCGAGAAGCAGAAGAAGATCGTAATGGAACGCTTGTCGGGCACGTCCGACATATCTTTTCACACCGGATCTGGGAAATTGCCGTTTATCGCGTGACGGAACAGCCGGACCAGACGGTACTGGTTGATCAGGAAACGTATGCGAAGCATCCGGTATCTGTCGCGCAAATGAAGATTGATCGACTATTAAAGGGGGAGATCTAATGCATACTTTTCGTTTTGAGACACGTGTCGATACATCAAAGGAGCAAGCGTGGGATTTTTTAAGTGACGCCAAGGCCTTAAGTCGATTGACGGTATTTCCGCAAGTGAAGACGTCAGGCGATACGCGGACACGAGCGGGAAATACGATTCGTCTGCGCGTTGGTGTTCCTCCACTATTTGTCTCGTGGATGTCTTGGATTCCTTTCGTAGAAGAATATGTCTTCGTTGATGTCGGTACAAAAGTTCCGTATCCATTCCGGGCATGGTGCCATGTGCATCGGGTCGAAGAACGTGAATCTGGCGTCTATTTCGTGGATGAAGTGACGTATGCATCCTTCTTGCCAGCTTTCATCATTGAAGCATTCATCTTGAAACCGATGTTCAAACAACGAAAAAATGCGATTTTGAATCACTTTCAAGCCTGAATTCCGTCATTTTTCTGAAAAAATACCCTTTCGTTTTTCATGCGTTCTGAAAATGGGTATAATAAGCACGAGAGTATAACAGAATGGAAGAAAAACGCTTTAGAAAGGAGTAGCACATGAGTCGATTCCCAAAAGAAAGTAGCAAGATTGAGATTCAAAGTTTCAAACATAACGGGAGCTTACACAGAGTTTGGGAAGAAACGCTCGTGCTGAAATCGACGGAAGAAGAATTGATTGGGTTCAATGACCGCATTATGGTCAGTGAATCGGATGGTCGTCAGTGGCGAACACGAGAGCCTGCAATCTGTTACTTTTCAACAGAACTCTGGTTCAATGTCATTTGTATGATTCGGGAGGACGGCATTTATTATTACTGCAATCTTGGATCACCTTCTACGTTCGATGAGAAAGATCGAGCAGTCAAGTACATTGATTACGATTTAGATATCAAAGTATATCCGGACATGTCCTACATGATCCTCGATGAGGACGAGTATGAGAAGCATCGCCGCGAGATGAACTATCCGAAGGCGATCGATCGTATTTTGAAAGACAATGTCCAAATCCTGATTCAATGGATCCGCAGTCGGAAGGGCCCATTTAACCCGGCTTTCGTGGATATGTGGTATCGTGAATATGAAACAAGATATCGGAGATGATGGTTCGCCATCGTCTTTTTTTTAATTGAAGGAAGTGAAACACGTGGCAACACAAGCAAAACGTAAGAAACAAGGCTCGATCCGCCGCTATATGGCGTTCGTCAAGCCGTATCAAAAACAGATTCTCCTGACGGTTTTCGTCGGGATCATCAAGTTCTCGATCCCACTCGGACTTCCGTTGTTGTATAAGTACATCATCGATAATATCCTAACCGGAAACACGATGCCGATGGCGGAAAAAAGTAAACAATTGGCATACTTAATCGGAGCGGGTGTCTTCATCTTCTTGATCGTCAAACCGCCGCTCGAATATGTTCGTCAGTACCTCGCGCAATGGTCCGCGGCGAAGATTTTATTTGACGTACGGAATCGATTGTTTGATCATGTTCAGAAATTATCACTTCGATTTTATTCGAATACGAAAACCGGAGAAGTCATTTCGCGGATCATCAATGATGTCGAGCAGACGAAAGATTTCGTCGTCACGGGATTAATGAATTTATGGCTTGATATGATCACGATTTTCATTGCGATCGCGATCATGTGGACGATTGATCCGAAGTTGACGCTCGTCGCGATCATCCCATTACCATTCTATGCCCTTGCCGTTAAGTTCTTTTACGGTCGCTTACGTGGATTGACACGGGAACGCTCGGCAGCACTTGCAGAATTACAAGGTCATTTGACAGAACGGGTCAACGGGATGGCGGTCATTCGTAGTTTTGCCCTCGAACCACACGAGAACAAAGCGTTCAAACATCAAAATGATGGATTCTTAAAAGCCGCGCTTCGTCAAACGAACTGGAATGCACGGACGTATGTCGTCGTCTCGACGATTACGGACTTCGCACCGATCCTGATCTTCGGAACGGCAGCCTTTTTCGTCTTGAACGATCAAGTATCGCTTGGAACGATGGTCGCATTCATTGGGTATATCGACCGTCTGTATGCGCCGCTCGGTCGTCTCGTCAACTCCTCAACGACGTTGACACAGTCGATTGCTTCGATGGACCGGATGTTCGAGTTTTTAGATGAGCCGTATGATATCACAGAAAAACCAAATGCACGCGATCCAAAAGATGTCCGCGGAAACGTTCAATTCGAAAACATCAGTTTCGCTTATGAAGAAGGCGGCGAGCTAGCGATCGATCGGTTGACGCTTGACGTTCAGGCAGGCGAACGGATTGCTTTCGTCGGGATGTCAGGTGGCGGGAAATCAACGCTCGTCAGTTTGATTCCGCGTTTCTATGATGTGTCTGCCGGTCGGATCACGCTTGACGGCGTTGACATTCGTGACTTGAAGTTGCGAGGTCTTCGCGATCAGATCGGGATGGTCATGCAGGAGTCGATTCTCTTCAGTGAGTCGGTCCAGATGAACATCAAGATGGGGAATCCGGAGGCGACGGACGAGGAAGTCATCGCGGCAGCAAAAGCAGCAAATGCCCATGAATTCATCGAACGATTACCGAACGGTTATCATACGCCGGTCGGAGAACGCGGCGTCAAGTTATCGGGTGGTCAAAAACAACGTCTTGCGATTGCACGGGTCTTCTTGAAAAATCCACCGATTCTGATTTTGGATGAAGCGACGAGTGCGCTTGATTTGGAGAGTGAAGCGATGATTCAAGATTCGTTAGCGCGTCTCGCGAAAGGGCGGACGACGTTTACTGTCGCGCACCGTTTATCAACGATCACCGATGCCGATAAGATTGTCGTCATCGAAAATGGTCAAATTACGGAAATCGGTACACACGAAGTCCTCATGCAAAAACGGGGTGCGTATTTCGAACTGTATGCCATTCAAAATCTGGAACTCGTCGAATAACACAAAAGCAGCGATCCTCGTGAGGGTCGCTGCTTTTTTAGGAAGAAGACTTAGAGTCGAGCAAAGGCACGATCGACTGCTGCGATCGTCTCTGTGATGTCGGCTTCCGTATGTTCCGTCGTCAAGAACCACGCTTCGTATTTCGAAGGGGCAAGGTTGACGCCTTCTTCTAGCATCAATTTGAAGAAACGTCCGAACATCTCGCTATCTGCACGTTCTGCACCATCGTAATCGATAACTGTTTCATCCGTGAAGTAGACCGTCATGGCACCTTTTAGACGGTTGATCGTAATCGTGACGTCATGACGTTTTGCTGCTTCTAGCACACCTTGTTCGAGTAAGGCGCCAAGGTGATCGAGTTGTTCATAGACACCAGGCTGCTCAAGTAATTCAAGACAAGCGATACCCGCAGCCATGGATGCTGGGTTACCTGCCATCGTACCTGCTTGGTAAGCCGGACCGAGTGGCGCGACGTGTTCCATGATTTCTTTGCGACCGCCATAAGCGCCGATCGGTAAACCACCACCGATGATTTTGCCGAGTGCCGTCATATCGGGACGGATATCGAGTAACTCTTGTGCACTGCCGTATGTGAAGCGGAAGGCTGTGATGACTTCATCATAGATGACGAGTGCGCCGTGTGCATGCGTGATTTCGTTGACCGCAGCAAGGAAACCAGGTTGCGGTTCGACGATGCCGAAGTTTCCGACGATTGGTTCGACGAGTACACAAGCGATTTGGTCGCCCCATTGCTCCATGATTTGACGATACGATTCGATATCATTGAACGGTGTCGTAATGACTTCTTTTGCCGTCGCTTTCGTGACACCGGCTGAATCTGGGGAACCAAGTGTTGCTGGTCCGCTTCCTGCTGCGATCAGCATCAGATCCGAGTGACCGTGGTAACAACCACTGAACTTCACAACAAGCTCACGACCTGTATACGCACGAGCGACGCGAATCGTCGTCATGACGGCTTCTGTTCCAGAGTTCGTGAAACGAACCTTTTCAAGCGATGGGATTGCTTTTTGTAGTTTATGTGCAAAGTCGATTTCTAGACGATGTGGTGTGCCGTAAAGAAGACCGTTTTGGGCAGCATGGGTGATCGCTTCCGTAATGTGAGGATGACCGTGTCCCGTGATGATCGGACCATAGGCTGCTAAGTAATCGATATAACGATTGCCATCGACATCATAAAAGTAAGCACCTTCTCCGCGTTCCATATAAACAGGTGCGCCGCCACCGACGGCTTTGAATGAACGGGATGGGCTGTTGACGCCACCAACGATACACTCTTGTGCGATTTCATATAACGCCTCTGAAGTAGGACGTGTAGTGTGGGTAGACATGAGGATTCCTCCAATCGATGATTCGTGAAAAATATCACGATATGATTGTATCATGGACGTCAAATCCGATGCAGAGCCGTTGACGGAATGCCTATTTGTAGGTAGACTATTTATAAAGATTACAATCTGATAATCAATGAAAGATAGAAATGAGGGGATGGACGTGGCTAACGAAATGCTAGATGATGCCGTGAAATCACTTCGGGAATCAGGCGTTCGAATGACACCACAACGTCACGCGATTTTGGAATATCTGACGACGGGACACACGCATCCGACAGCGGATGAGATTTATCGTGCACTCGAACATCGCTTTCCTAATATGAGTGTGGCGACTGTATATAATAACTTACGCGTTTTTCGAGAAAAGGGAATCGTTGAAGAAATGAATTACGGAGATGCTTCAAGTCGCTTCGATTTCGTTACGACACGCCATTACCACATGATCTGTGAGAACTGCGGAAAGATTGTTGATTTCAACTATCCTGTGCTCGATGATGTCGAAACGGTTGCGGCGCACTTAACAGGCTTCAAAGTCGATCGTCACCGATTAGAAGTATACGGAACTTGCCCGGACTGTCAATCGAATGTCCAATGAAAAACGAGCTGCCTTAGCGGGGAGCTCGTTTATTGTGTTTATTATATTTTTCATCGAATTCTTTTCCTTCAAGAGACGGATCCATCGTCAGTGGTTCATCGCAATGCATACATAAGTCGACGCGACCAAGGACTTTTGTTTCTTTTCCACAGTTTGGACAAGTGACGACAGCTGCTTTTGTTGATGTTAGACCAATCAAGAAATAGAGTGCCGTACTAGCGAGGACCATGACGAAGCCGAGAAGCATGAGTAAGACCATGATGATTTCAAATTGTTTGAGTAATAGGCCGCCATACATGACGAGCATCCCACCGAATACAAGAAACATAGCAAGGTTTCGCGCGCGGTTTATTTTATTTTTACGTTGTTTTTTCAAGTGAATTCCCCCTGTTGTCAGTCTAGCATAAGATGTGCGACTGCCTGAAGAAGGAAAGCTTGTTTTTTTGTCGAAAATGGTAACGACGAGTTCGTATAGAAGGGTGAGAAGTAAATGGAACAAGCAACACGGACGATTTATTCGGAGTACGCGGCTTATCGTGAAACGCAAGGAATCATTGCTGTTGAGAAACGACAGCCACGGGATTCCCTAACGGATCAATTTGATACGCTTCTTGTTGTCATCACAAGAGATCCGGAAGTCGAATGGACGATCAAACATTACCGGTTGAACACACTGAAGGTATCCTTACATCTTGTACACGAGGATGTGTTATCACGCTGGATTTTGTTAAATGCGAATCGACGAGCGATCCACTGGATTGCAGAGGGAACAATCGTGTTCGAACGAAATGATTACTTAGTTGATTTAAAACGGCAACTACTCAACTTTCCTGATGAGGAACGTCATTTACAGATGACGATTTCATTTGCTAAATTGTTACGTCGTTTCCAAGATGGAAGAAACTTGTTCAGTCGCGGACATCATTATGATGCCTATACACATGTTCATCATGCATTGCACCATCTCGCGCGACTATCCGTCCTCGAGAAAGGGAAACATCCCGAGACAGTCGTCTGGGAGCAAGCGCGACTGGATGATCCGGATGTTTATAAATTATATGAACAATTGTTGATGAGTGAAGAGACATTAGATCAACGTATTCATCTCGCCTTGATTGGTCTTGAGCATCTTCTGCAGTCTAAGGTCTTATCGGGAGGGCGTTATCTATTCGAAATCATGCGTGAGCGGACCGGTCCTTGGACGATGTATGAATTGATGGAAGAAGAGCGATTGCAAGAAGTCAAAGTGGATTTAAGTAGTCTGATTGATTTCTTCATGCGAAAAGGTTTGATTCGTATTTCGTATCAAACGACTAAAGGAGCAGGGGTCGAACTCGTGACGTATGAGCCGGTCGTATGACGATCGGCTTTATTTTTTTCTCATGATCGTTTTGGCTATATATAGAAGGAAAAAGATTATAAAAGTTTTTTTAGAAAAACTGTTGACGGTATTATACCGAGATAGTATATTAATACATGTCGACAGGGCAACACGCACTTGACGGTGACAAGAAAGAAAAAAGATTTCAAAAAGGGATTGACGCTTAAGTTATTCCGTGATATCTTATTAAAGTCGCTGAAAACGACACGACGAACTTTGAAAACTGAACGATGAGGCAAAAAACGTATTCTACGGAATACAAAAACGAATGAAGCGCAAGCTTCGTCAATCGTGACTTCGGTCACAAAAACGAGCAAGTCAAACACTTCATGGAGAGTTTGATCCTGGCTCAGGACGAACGCTGGCGGCGTGCCTAATACATGCAAGTCGAGCGCAGGAAACTGACGGAACTCTTCGG
>NZ_JACSNE010000071.1:0-397 GCF_018619035.1 Exiguobacterium sp. s168
TTGGTATTCTAAGAACACACGTCTTAAATGACATGGTTAATTAAAAGTTTGATGTCTTGTTGATGTCTTCAGTTTTCAAGGTGCGAGTGCCTTATCCAAAGGACAAGACAAATGGAGCCTAGCGGGATCGAACCGCTGACCTCCTGCGTGCAAGGCAGGCGCTCTCCCAGCTGAGCTAAGGCCCCAGGATTGAAATTATAATGGAAATGGTGGGCCTAAGTGGACTCGAACCACCGACCTCACGCTTATCAGGCGTGCGCTCTAACCGGCTGAGCTATAGGCCCATTCCATGACTAGAGAGAATTAGACTCTCAAAACTGAACGATGGGCATGTCCCGTAAGGGACGTTTTCCTTAGAAAGGAGGTGATCCAGCCGCACCTTCCGATACGGCTACCT
>NZ_JACSNE010000072.1:0-363 GCF_018619035.1 Exiguobacterium sp. s168
CTTTCCTTTTTGTCGTAAAACGCCTAAATCGCTCTTGATGAATCCTTTATATATCCATCGATAGATTGTACTGTACGATGGTCCCTGTTCGTGAAAGAGCCGTCCGGCGATCTGTTCGGGAGACCATGTCTCTCGCAGTTTCGAAAGGATACATGAGCCAAGCGAAGTGCTGAACAGCGTGCGTGCTCCACAATTCTTTTTTTGCATCTCATAACGCAGTCCGGCGTTGATCGCATTGTAGGAAGGATTCCGTTTGAGCTCACGTGAAATCGTGGACGGCTGTCGTCCGAGATGCTGAGCGATCTTTCGCATTGAAAATCCAAGCTCTAGATAAGTTTCTATTTTGACTCTTTCTGATGTGGT
>NZ_JACSNE010000073.1:0-361 GCF_018619035.1 Exiguobacterium sp. s168
ACCGAAGTCACGATTGACGAAGCTTGCGCTTCATTCATGTTTGTATTCCGTAGAATACGATTTTTGCCTCATCGTTCAGTTTTCAAAGTCCAATGTATTTCGTATGAAAATAATGGTCGGGAAGACAGGATTCGAACCTGCGACCCCTTGGTCCCAAACCAAGTGCTCTACCAAGCTGAGCTACTTCCCGAAAAGTGCACCCTGAGAGATTCGAACTCCCGACCCCTTGATTCGTAGTCAAGTACTCTATCCAGCTGAGCTAAGGGTGCATCATATGGTGCGGTCGAGAGGACTTGAACCTCCACGATGTTGCCACCACTAGGCCCTCAACCTAGCGCGTCTACCGATTCCGCCACGACCG
>NZ_JACSNE010000074.1:0-337 GCF_018619035.1 Exiguobacterium sp. s168
TTCGATCAGCAGGAGCCTGGTAAAGTATTCGTCACAGACATCACTTATCTCCGTATTGGATCTGGCCAAACTGTTTATCTTTCTTGTGTTAAGGATATCGCTACACGTGAAATTATGGCACATCATGTATCTAAAAGCCTCCATATGGAACTCGTCCTTCATACAACGAATAAACTCGCAGAACGACTTCAAGGGAATATACATCCGGAAGCCCTGATACATTCTGATCAAGGATTCCATTATACGCTTCCTGCTTATCAAACACGCATCCGTGAGATGGGAATGCTTCAATCCATGTCTCGTAGAGGAAACTGCCTGGATAATGCCCCGATGGAAT
>NZ_JACSNE010000075.1:0-313 GCF_018619035.1 Exiguobacterium sp. s168
AACGAAAGGCCCTCGAAACGTGTAGTCGTTTCGAGGGCCTTGTTCTATGACGAAAAACCGATTCTGAATAAACAAATAAGGACAACCTCAGATAAAGTTAAAGTGACCAAACCATAACCATCGGAGGTGCCCTTATGTTTAAAGATTATAACATGAACCAGCTGGTTTTGCCCTTAGATTTAGAAGTTCGTCTTCAAGAAAATGATATCGCGTTCGCTGTCCATCATATCGTTGCGGATGCCGGCTATGGGAGTCAGGAGAATTATCAGGATATTCTGATGCGCCGAGGGCGCATTCCACTCATCCCTTATAC
>NZ_JACSNE010000076.1:0-246 GCF_018619035.1 Exiguobacterium sp. s168
TCACAGGGGGAAGCCCCCAACTACTTTCGGCGTTCAAGTGCTTAACTTCCGTGTTCGGCATGGGAACGGGTGTGACCACTTGGCTATCGCCACCAGACATTTATTATCTTAACATTATGTTCACATAACGTCAAGACTTTTTTTCGTTTTTTTGAAAGGCTCGCGCCCTCAAAACTGAAGTCATCAACAATGCATCTGCTAGAACAAGGCCTCGACCGATTAGTATCACTCAGCTCCACATGTCGC
>NZ_JACSNE010000009.1:0-92703 GCF_018619035.1 Exiguobacterium sp. s168
CTTAAATTACTATAACGAAGAACGAATCCAAGAAAAATTAGGCTACCTGACACCGAAAAAATACGGTGTACAGGCAGCCTAATCAAGGTTTTTTATATGTGTCTCATATTGCTAGGTCAGTCTAACCGTCATGGTCGTTTTTTTATTTGTGGGAATTACTGGAAAATAGGCAGGGAAGTAAGCGTGTTTCGTCGTATGTACAGGTTAAGTAAGAGGCAATGGATGGATATTATGAAAGTGATTGAAGAAACTGTTTGACGGCGCGGCGGGACGTCAAATGAATGATCTGTTTATCGGACGTTGCTTCAAGTGTTGAAAGGATACTCGGTCGTTTATCAATCGGGAAACGCCAAATCCACTTCAGAAAATCAAACGATAATTTCTCCGTGCAGTCTACCGCCATATCCGGTCGACCGGTCTTGCGGTAGCGCCACGTCCGTTTCAATGCCCGGTAAAGACAGAGTGTCCGCGGTAAATCAAGGAAAATGATCGTATCCGCGGCATTGATTCGTAAGTCAAGCGTTCCACCGTAGTTGCCGTCGATAATCCACGTGTCGCGCGACGTGAGCGTATGTTGAATTTGGCGTTGCTCCTCACGCGAAACCGCCTCCCAGTTCGGACGCCATAATAAACTGTCGAGGTGATCGACGGGATAACCGAGTTTTTTGTCCATTGCGCGGGCAAGCGTCGATTTACCGGATCCACCAGAACCGATCAGGATGATCTTTCGCATGCAATACCTCCTATTTTTTGTCATAGGAGTTGATGATACCATGGTTTTTTATCTAATCATAGAAGGAAAGAAGTGAATGAGATGGTACCTAGTTTTTTACTAGAAGGAATGACGATCGTTTTTACACTACTCGTAATCGGCTGTGGCGTGATTTTTCTCCCGAAACGATGGAAGCGGTATGGCTTGATTTTGCTTGGTTTGGTGGCAATCGGGTGCAGTTCCTTTTGGTACATCCGACCGACGCTCGTCAATCAACAGATTGCTGAGGATGAGAAATTGCTTAAGATAGAACTAGCACGTCGATTCCCGGAAGAAGTCTACACTACAAAAACACAAAAATTTTCGTATGAGTCTTCGGCGAATCCGGCTTCAATCGAAGTCGAATTTGCAAATGAACCTGACGTAACTTATTTTCTAGATATGGATGGGAACCGGATTAGGCTTTCAAGTTTCACCTTTAAAAACGGAGGATTTCCACAGGATTTACAGCATGAATTCAAATGAAGAGGCTGACTCAAAAAAAGAATGACGCGTCTTTTCACGCCCTTTCCTCAGGCGAGACACAAGCCAGTTTTCCTGCTTCATTGAAGCAGGAAAGCGGGTCTTGTTCGTCTCTGATAGCGCATAAATGCGCTTGTTCCTGTAGGAGTAGTGTGTGACGCGTCATTCTTTTTGTTACTAAATAAGGGAGGCAGATCATTATTCTGCCACCCTTATCTTTGTAGAGACTGACTTTTGAGTCAGCCCCTTTTGATTAAGTCAATTTCAAATTTTTCGTAGCAGACATCGTCTTGACGGCGAAGAAGGCAATCAGACCAAATCCGACCTTGTTGATCAAGTCAGCGAAGTTATAGATCAATTCGCGGACGAGTTGTACCTCGATGCCGGGTGCAAACAAGGTGACCGCGTAACCGACCGGATAGATCGCCCATCCGATCAAGATGAACAAGCGCATCTGCAACAAGGCTTCACGAATCGGGGCAGGCTTATCTTCAGCAGCTTTCGTGACGTTCGTGAACAGCAGATAAATGATATAAAACCATGCGATACAACCAACGACGTATGCCCAAAGACCGAGTTGTGTGAAGCCACCCGCTAAATTGATGGACGACTCGCCGATATACCCACCGATGATCATGATGATGTCCGCGATGACGAGTTTCGTTAGAAGGGAACGTCCTTTCCCACCTTTTAAACCGAGCAACAGCGGAAACTTGATCAGTAAGAGAGGCGTCGTCACAAGCCAGTCGATGTAGCGGATTTCGGTCGGAAAGCCATCGATCTCTGACAACAAACCCGATTCCCCGACAGCTTGCTTCATGAAATAGTAATGAATCGCAGCGACGAACGTGACGAGAGCAGCGACTGTTGCGGTCGAGCGGTATTCCGGGGCAAGGGAATTTCGTTCGACGAGAAAATAGAGCGTACCGGCGGCCATTCCGACGAATCCGACCCAGAACATGTACTGGGTCGCAAGGACGAGGAGATTGACGTCTTCCATGTTGTTTCGACTCCTTTTCGTAAGTGGACACGACCTTTCATACTTTTATTTTACTGACGATACAGTCTTCAGACACCATGTCGAAACGCTCTTGATGTGTGGTCTATCAACGGTTTGACAACATTTCGACACACTTGAGGAGGAGTGACGGATGCCGAGTAAACGAATGGATCATATCAGTCTGAACGTCGTGAACCTAGAAGAAGCGATTCACTTTTTTTCGCTTTGTGGCCTCGAAGTACGCGGACGATGGGAGATGAAAGGAGAGTTACTCGATCGTTTATTAAATTTAGAGGGAGCGGAGACGGAGTGTGCTGCACTCGGATTACCAGGTGAAGCAATCTGGCTTGAACTCGTTCGATTTAAACACCCGCGTGACACGCCTTCCGTGATCCAATCCGTCCACGCAGGTGGATTGCGTCATCTCTGTTTTGAAGTAACGGCACTCGCCGCGCTCGTCGAACGTTTAGCGGACAATGGATATCAGTCGATTGGCGACGTCGCGAATTACGAAAATGAGTATCGCCTATGTTACGTAAGAG
This sequence comes from Exiguobacterium sp. s168, assembly GCF_018619035.1. Classification (NCBI taxonomy): domain Bacteria; kingdom Bacillati; phylum Bacillota; class Bacilli; order Caryophanales; genus Exiguobacterium; species Exiguobacterium sp. s168. Next base: position 2,777 of record NZ_JACSNE010000009.1, read on the forward strand.
GACCAGAAGACGTGATCATTGAGTTGGCAGAAAAAATCGGACCTGTCTAAGACTGGTCCGATTTATATTTTTAAGAACAACAGGAAGTCGATGATTGTGGCAGGGAAACGTTGCACACACCCGTCTCCGGTAATGATAACTTGACCTGCTTGGCACGTGCCTCGTCTCCGACAAGAAAAGCAACGACTGATCGAACTTGTTCATAACCGGTCGCAAGCAGGAAGGTCGGAGCACGACCGTAACTTTTTGCACCGACCAGATAAAGTCCGAGATCTGGATGACGTAACTCCGCTTCTCCATGTGGACGGACAGTTCCGCAACTATGAAGGTTCGGATCAATCAGAGGAGCAAGTATTCGACTACTCTCGGTGACAGGGTCGATGTCAAGCCGTACTTCCTCGAGGAACGAAAAGTCGGGTCGACTTCCTGCGTTGACGATCAACTGATCGATGTGATGAAGGGACCGACCATCTTGAGCAGTGATGTCAAACGACTTTCCTTTCGATTCAATGGATTGGGTCTTGAAGCTGGAGTGAACCCTAATCTGATCTCGTTCAACGAGCTGACGGATACGCGAACCGAGTGCTCCGCGACCTTCCAGTGCATCCTTGTCTTCTCCTCCGTAAGCTTGAACTGGGTCCGATTTGCGAAGGATCCAATGAATCTCCGTTTCAGGATGTTGTGCTTTAATGGAAACGAGTTCAAGGAGCGAGTTCAAAGCCGAGTGCCCGCTACCGATGACAGCGACGGATTGATTAGCGAAAACAACAGTATCACGTTTCGCATCTACGATCGAATACCGGACAGGTAAGTTCTGCTCAATTTCGACTCGATGTCCGGAACTGATTGCAGGGTTTGGTCGCCCGAGGACTCCAGACGCATCGATGACCGCGCGAGCGAGAATATGTTTACGACCATTCGGCGTATCTATGACTAATTCGAACGGCGTTACTTCACGTGAGGCATTTGTCATCTTGTCTAGACCTGCCCGTGAGATCGAGAGAATCTCATGTTGGAAATGTAGAGAGGGAGCAATTTCCGGTAATGCAGCAAGTGGAGCAAGGTATTGTTTGATCAATTCAGTTCCGGTCGGCACAGTATCGTTTGCTGGTGCAATCCAGTCCGTCAGCTCGAGCAAGTGACGTGCTGCGTCACTAATATTGTATTGCCACGTTGAAAACATCCGGACGTGTTCCCATTGTTTGATATGGTGGGCAATCGAAGGACCTTTCTCAAATAATAAAAACGATTGACCTTCCACTACAAGTTGAGCTGCAGCCGCAAGACCGATCGGACCGGCACCGATGATGACGATGGGGTGGGAAGAAGCGTATGACATGAATAAAACCTCCTCTTTATTTGTAAGTTGCAAGTATTAGAGACATGGTTTACAGCAGACGTCACTCTCGCCCATCTTCGTGTTCAGCAAGTCGATTGCCTGGAGGACATGTGCTTTTTCGAAGGAAGTCATTGATGAGAAGATGGAATCAAGATACGTGTTCATCTCTTCGTCAATGGCTTGAGCAACACGTAATCCTTTCTCGGACAGGCGAAGTAGGTGAATTCGCCGATCGTTGATCGCGGGACGCTTTACGAGTAGGTCCCGCTTAATCAATGTTTGTACTTGTCTGCTGAACGTAGTGATATCAAGAGCGAGTTGGTCCGCAATTTCTTGCATTGCGGAGTCAGGATGTTTGGCAACCTGATACAGCAAATGGCTTTGAACGAGAGATATCTCTTCATCTAGAACGGCACAACAATTCTTATTCAATAATCCAAAGCGCCGAGTGAACGTTTGAAATAATTCACGCGTTTCATTCATGTATAGCTCTCCCTTCGTTATTTTGCTTATGAATCAGTTATACGATATAAACTTGCAAATTGCAAATAATAAATATATGATTTTCTCATATTCAGTCGTTAATAAGGAAAGGGGAAATTCGATGCTTGTTCGTTCGATGGAAGAGAAAGATCGTAGCACTGTGTTAGCCATCTATCGTCAAGGAGTAGAAGAAGGAAACGCGACGTTTGAAACGATGATTCATGAGCAAGAGTGGTGGACAACGGTGACACAATCTGAACGATTCGTTCTAGAGCAAGGTGGAAAAGTGATTGGTTGGGCTAAACTGGAACGTGTTTCTGAACGTTATGTCTATCGTGGCGTACGAGAAGTCAGTATATATCTAGAGCGTTCCGCTCGAGGACTCGGCGGTGGACGATTCTTAATGGAGGCATTGATCACCTATGCGGACGCCAACGGGATATGGACGCTTCAATCACACATGTTCCCAGAAAACATCGCAAGCAGACGGCTGCATGAGCGACTTGGGTTCGAACTAGTCGGTCGACGACGTGCCATCGCACAGCATCATGGTGTCTGGCGAGACACATTGTTATTGGAGCGACGAAATGACCTCCAATAATAAAACGATGTTTCCTCGTTTGATTTTTCAATTCAATTCTTCTACCATGATCTGCCTTCGCTGAAGCGAAGGTTTTTTAGTTTATCCGTCAATGGAAGAAGGGAAGTATTAAAGACGAATGATACTACCTAAAATGACAGAGGAGGATGGAAGGATGTTGCATGCCTTATTCTTGAACTGCACCTTAAAAGCATCACATGAACCATCGAATACGGAGGCGCTGATCCGTGACGTGATCGCATATTGGAAACAGGAGGACGTCACTTCAGAAATTGTCCGCATCGTTGATCACCAAGTCGCGTTCGGCGTCACGGAAGACGAAGGCAACGGGGATGAATGGCCCGTGATTTTCGAAAAAGTGAAACGAGCCGACATCGTCGTGATCGGAACACCGCTCTGGCTGGGGGAAAAAGTAGTATTGCGACGCAAGTCATTGAACGATTGTACGGAGGGAGCGGTCTGACGAACGATCTTGGACAAGCCATCTACTACAACAAGGTCGGTGGCGTCATCGTCACGGGGAATGAGGATGGAGCTAAACATGCGTCTGCTTCCATCTTGTACGGTCTGTCGCATATCGGCTTTACGATTCCGCCGAACGTCGATGCTTACTGGGTCGGTGAAGCGGGACCAGGACCATCGTACATCGAAGCAGGACGGAACAACGACTTTACGAAGCGACACGCACAGTTTTTAGCTGCCAACCTATACCATTTTGCGAAGTTGTTACATGAACATCCGATTCCAGCAGAAGGGAATGTGATGGAATGAAAAAGCAACGTTTAACAGGATACGGTGTCGCCACATTGTTCGCGATGAGTTTAATGCTTGCGGGTTGCGGAAACGACGAAGCGTCGACGGACAAGGTTGAAGAAGGATCAACGAATTCGAACACGACCGACGACACGATGCAAGACAAGGATACGGTAACGAAAAATGCCGACACGGATTATGGCTTCAACAGTCTGTCGATTGAAGCGGACGTTGAAGGGGATAACGATGCCCTTGATATTAGTTATGACCGAGATAATGACGGAACGGAAGCGGAATATCGCTATAAAGGGGAGCAAAAGCAAGGAGACGACGCGATGGCGGAACTCGACGCGAAGTTCAAGAACTTAAAGATTGATGTGGATACATCTGACAATGAAGTCATCGGTGAGGTTGAGCGTGTGTTTGCGATTCAAGATGCTTCGCGCTTAGAGGTTGAAATCGAATTCTCAGACGGAACCGAAAAAGAATATAAGAAATAAACAAGAGGTCTGCACCCGTAACAGGTGTAGACCTGTTTTCTTAGTTCAGTGTCACATGAGCAAGGACACCGTAATGATCGCTCGGTACAAGGTGATGGGGCAAGCGATGGTTTCCGATCAGCTGGACGTGCTGTAAGGTCACAGGTAGAGGCGAACGCTGACAGAGTAACCAATCATATCGAACGGGCCTTGTGATGCCGTCATTCTTCCTTGCGTACGGATTCTTCACGGAATCAAGCGTCGCGGCGGCAATCTGTCCTGTACGAGCGGCAAAACTGCCAGCGAGATCGACCCACTCCTTAAGCGCAGCTTGATGCAGAGGAGAGTTTGGACCATCATTAAAGTCACCGCCCAAGAACTCGATCGTCGTGTCATCCGTCTGTGAGGCAATCCATTCGTTGACGAATCGAAGTTGATCGAGTCGAATGTCTGAAGCACGCCAGTTGAAATGAATGTTCGTCATGGCAAAACGAATACCGTCAATCGAAAACGGGATCCGAATCGCACAGTGGTGGTTGATGTTTGCTGTCGCAGCGGCACTCGAATCCGTTCGTTCAAACGGCAATTTCGTCAGAATGGCAAGTCCTTCGTCCGGTGAATCCATGTAAGGATCCATCATCATATACGGATAACCGGTCGCCTCTGCGAGGTGCTCAGCGATCGAGACGAATGGTTCATCCGGATGAAACGTCGACATGACTTCTTGCAGGAGGAGAATATCCGGTTGGTGTTGCTTGATCTCCGCGCATAACGCCTCGAACCGTTCTTGTCGTTTGTGCGGGTGATGCCAGATGTTATATGTCGCAATCGACAATGAAAGACTCATAGCTGTAAGCCCATCAACACCGTATCGTAAAAGCAACCGTCCGATAGTAACCGGTCATGACGCAGTCGTCCTTCTTCTTGAAATCCATGTCGCTGATAGAGGCGAATGGCGCCGACGTTCGTCTCGACGACTTCGAGCTGAATTTTTTGCAGGGATTGCGCTTTTGCCCAAGCAATCATTCGTTCCAGCAGTTGGGTACCGATTCCTTGCCCCCAGTCGGATTGAAGTACACCGAGTCCAAATGATGCCTTGTGTGCGAAACGTTTTAAATGAAAACCACGACATCGGGCGTAGGCGATGAGTCGTCCATCGCGCTCGACGACGAGGATACGATCCGGAACCGAGGAATCGCGTAACTGATTTGCGAAATCCGTCGCGGTCATCACGTCCTCACCAGGCATCCGGTCGAAGTATTCCGTTTCCGCATCGAGCGTTTGGCGTAATTCAGCGAGGGCTTCAGCGTCACTGAGTCGAGCCGGTCGAATCTGGTACCGTTGCGTATCGAACGAGTGGTGCATCGTCTGCATATGTAATCCTCCGTTCTAGATGGAATATGCTATCATTATGGCAGGAATGGTATCATTTGTAAATTTAAGGAGAGAAGAAATGAAAATTCAATTAGGGTCAGAACAATACGAAAGGGTGACTCAAAAAAAGAATGATTCGCCTTTTTGCACTTTTTCCTATCGGAGTTGCGTGTGACGAGTCATTTTTTTACGAGATAAGGATGATAGATGATTATTCTGTCACCCTTATCTTTGCAGAGAATAATTTATGAATCACCCTCCATGATGTGTTCAACAAATGATTTTAACGCCGGACGTGCACGATCCAAGCTGACATGTACGTAAGTGTTCCGATCGATAAGATAATAGCAATCGCATAGATCGGAAACGCTGGATACAGTTGAAGTAACGGTTGCTCGAACAAAAAGGCAATCATTAGGACGGGAAGGCTGATCATAAAAGCAACATACGCGGCACGAGTTGCTTTACCGGTGATCAGTGCCTCACGTTCATCGGAGTCGGAAAATTCTGCTGTCGCGAACGAACGTGTACGGTCTTCTCGTAAGAAATAGCTGACGATCGAAAGGACTATCGCAATCACTAGCACTGGAAGGATAACCATTACATCTAATTTCAGCGACAATCCCGTACCGGATACAGGATCATCTTGAAATAACTGCAGATTAGCATGAATGGCACTAATGAGATAAGCAGCTAAAAAGTAGAGACAACAATTAAGTAAAGATTGAGTGACGACACGTTTCATCAGGATTCCTCCTCTAATTGAAATAGTTGCTCGATCGGGCAATCAAAGACGCGGGCAATCTGCATCGCGAGTAAGAGCGACGGCGTATAGCTTCCTTTTTCAAGTGAGATGACGGTTTGTCGTGTCACACCGATTCGTTCAGCGAACTGCTCTTGTGTCCACTTGTGCTGTTGACGATAGAGGCGGACATGGTTCGTCAGTTTCATCTGACGACCTCCTTTCCAGTTGTTTACATTGTAAAGTCAGGTTTACATTTTGTAAAGTAGACTTTACGTCATGTATGTAAAAAATGGAGCTGACTCAAAAGTCAACTCCTCAGACTGAAAACAAAGCGTAATTTTTTTTAAAAACGAAAAGGATTGCGCTTTTTTGTTCATCTCGAATCGTTTTCCTAGGACAAGCATCGCACCGCTTCGCTGCAGGGTCGCTCTGGCTTGTGTCTCGCCTGAGGAAAGGGCGTGAAAAGACGCGTCATTTTTTAGGATCAGTCATCTGAAGCCCACGTGAACATTAAAATGCGTAAGGTGTCAAAATGACAGCCATGAGACAGGCGAACGTCGTCCATCCCTGATGATAACGTAAGGATAAGAAAAGCGTGATCAGCCCAGTGATCGTCATACCGGATAAAATCCATCCTAGCCAAAATTCCGTGCTATTCGAAGCAATCGGGATGCTCAATAAGTAAGCTGTCGCGTGCGGAAAGAAGCCGATGGCATCTAAAAGGATACCGCCAAAGACACCCATCAGCAGCAAGCCGATCGACAGGCGAAATAGTGCTTTACGTTTAATCATATGCATGCTCCTATTCTGTTTGGTTGACGCAAGAAATCCTACTGTTGCGCCTATTCAATATGTTTCTACAAAAAGCGAGGGATTCCTTTCTGTTATCTATCCCTGAACTTTATCAAAAATCCTCGCTTCTGCACATCAATCGGAATATTCAGATAATTATCGGGTATTCTGTTGAAAACGCCATCGCCGATTCAGTGGAGAGGAGAAGAGAAGATGATGCCTGAACTGATACCGGATGACCGGGAGCTCGAACGAAGGATTCGGATCGTCCATCTGTTGCGAAAACTGGGGAAGACGGACGAAGCGATTGCCCGATCCTTGTATGTTTCGATCGAATGGGTTCAATCGATTTATGAAGAAGACGACTGGCAGCAAATGCAATCATCCTAAGGCAAGGACGTCTCGTCCTTGTTTTTTCGCGTGTTCCGGTATACTAAAACAAGCATCTCAAATAGAGAGGATGAAGTGAAATGAACGTGGCCATCATTGGAGCAGGAATCAGTGGTTTGTATCTTGCGACGCGTTTGCAGGAACTGGGACACGACGTGACAATCTATGAAGCACGTGACCGAATCGGCGGGAGAATCGAGACGGTCGATTTCGAAGTTGATAGTCGAACATATGCGTTTGATCTTGGACCGACTTGGTTTTGGCCGGACAGCGAACCACTGATGGTTGATTTGATCCATCGATTCGATTTACCGACACTGGAACAATATACGACGGGTGCGCTTCGACTTGAACGGGCTGACGGCATCGAGTCGCATTCGGTTGCGAATCAACCGACGGCGCTTCGCCTTCGTGACGGAATCCGCTCCGTTGCTACGGCACTTGCTGCACGACTCAGACCGGGAACGATTCGACTCAAGTCTTCGATCAGCCAGATTGATGTCATGAATCGGATTGTCGTCAGTTCAGGAAGGAAAAGTCAACCGTTCGATGAGATCGTTCTCGCACTACCACCGCGTCTAGCGGCAACACTATCATTTGTGCCATCTTTACCTGAAGCAGTTCTGGGTGAACTTGAAGCATTACCGACTTGGATGGCGCAGCAAGCGAAATGCCTTATTCTTTACGAGAGACCGTTTTGGCGTGATTCAGGCTGGTCCGGTCAGGCAATCAGCTGGACTGGGATGGTGCAAGAGATTCATGACGCTTCCCCACAAGATGGACCGGGAGCGTTGTTCGGTTTTTTCCGGACACCGGCACGTGAACGACGATTATTGACCGAGGCGGAAATCAAGGAAACGGTACTCGCGCAGCTGGTTCGTCTGTTCGGTGAACAAGCACGTCAGTCGATTGGCTGGTTGTATAAAGACTGGTCGACGGATAGTTGGACAGCAACACGAGCTGATGCAGCACCGCTCGTGGATTTCCCGGCGTATCATGCCATCAATCTCGGAGTGGAGCATGCAGCGATTTCACTGATTGGAACAGAGACCGATCCGAGTCATGGTGGACACTTAGAAGGCGCCTTACAGAATGTACGAGCGAGAAAGCCCACTCCTTTAGGGGTGGGATGATAGCGAGTTCGGGAACGGGGTGTCTTCAGACACCCCGTCCCCGACTGTTCTTCCTGATGAAATGCATTTATAGTAAATCTATAATGGAGTTGATTATTATGATGAAGGAGGTGTCAAAGATGAGTCAAGTCGTCACGGTAGAAGTTCGAATCTATGCCACGCGTCGTCAGGATGCCATCCTAAAAAGGATGGGCAAGACCTATATCCAGACCGCCAACCGAGTCGTGGCGAACATGGTCGCCTCCGAGGACGGGAAGAGGTGGTCGAGCAAGGACATCGACACCCCCCTTCCGAGCGCCGTGAAGAACCAACTCGCAGGAGATGCCGTCGGCATCTACAAGAAGGCGAGGAAAGAGGATTTCAAACGCATCCCTGTCCTCAAAAAGCCGGTCTGCGTCTGGAACAATCAGAACTATTCCTTCGACTTCGAGAGCATCTCCTTCCCCGTTTGGATGGACGGGAAGTCCGTGAAGATGCGATTCCGTGCTGCCATGGTTGACAAGGACAATCGGAATACCCGACTCCTTGCCAACAAACTCGGGACGCTCAGGGTCACGAAGAAGGGAAGGAAGTGGATCGCTCAGATTTCCGTCCACGTCCCGACCGTCCCTCGGACGGGGGTGCGGGTGATGGGGGTTGACCTCGGACTGAAAGTGCCGGCGGTCGCCGTTACCGATGACGACACGACCCGTTTCTTCGGGAACGGTCGTAAGAACAAGTATATGAAACGCAAGTTCCGTGCGGAACGGAAGGCACTCGGCAAAAAGAAGAAGCCGAAGGCTATCAAACGACGCAATCAGAAGGAACAGCGGTGGATGCGGGACAAGGACCACAAGGTCAGCCGAGCCATCGTCGATTTTGCAAGACAGAAGAAAATCTCTGTCATTCGCCTCGAACTCTTGGCGAACATCCGACAGACGGCAAGAACAAGCCGTAAAAACAACCAGAACCTCCACTCATGGTCGTTCTATCGTCTCGCGTCCTTCATCGAATACAAAGCCGCCTTGTCGGGCATCAAGGTTGAGTATGTGAACCCCGCCTACACGAGTCAGACCTGCCCATCCTGTTCCGTCAGGAACAAGGTGAGGGATAGGGTCTACACGTGTGCCTGTGGGTTTAAAGGACATCGGGACGCCGTCGGTGCGATGAACATTCGATACGCACCTATGATGGATGGTAACAGTCCATCAGCCTGAGAACCTATACGGTCTGTCTCAGGAGGGGTGATGGCACACCCCTACCTCAAGGCTCGGACGAAGCAGAAATGGATTGAGTCCGCCAAGCACTTGAGAATCCCACCCTCACCAACAGTGTGGGCTTGCGGCTTTAGCCGTGGGAGTGTCAAGATCCGTTGAACGTTATTTAGAAAAGAGAGGAAGAGAAAAATGATCGAGACGCTACATTATGATGTGTTTACATCGACGCCAGGAAGCGGTAATCCAGCTGGGGTCGTCTTAGACGCCGATCAATTGACTGAGTCGGAAATGCAACGTATCGCGCGGACGAACGGCTTTACCGAGACGACGTTCGTCCTGTCATCCGAGCAAGCGGACTATCGCATGCGCTACTTTGCACCGGAACGGGAAATGGACTTATGCGGCCATGGTACGATCGCTGCATTAACGGCACTCGATTCAAAGATCCATTTATCTCCAACATGTCAGATCGAGACAAAGTCAGGCATCTTGCCTGTGATGCGTTTAGCGAACGGAATGTTTCGCTTGCAACAAGGACAACCTCGACTACATCAGTTTGACGGTGACACAAAGCAAGCTCTAGCCGCGATCGGTCTCGAATTGACACATCTCGATGTCCGATGGCCAATCGTATACGGTAGTACTGGGAACTGGACACTGCTCCTCCCGATTCGTCGACTTGAGGACTTCCACCGGATTATGCCGGATAACCAACGTTTTGCCACCGTATTGACCGATCTCCCACAAGCCTCGATTCATCCGATTTGTCTCGATACATATGACCGACAAGCGACGATGCACGGACGTCACTTCTCAGCAACGGGAGCAGAGAGCGTTGAAGATCCGGTTACGGGAACGGCGAGTGGTGTGATGGGTGTCTATTACCGAAAATTCATCCAGCCACTTGAAACGGAAACTGCGATCATCGTCGAACAAGGACACGAGATGGGACGACCCGGGCAGGTCGGAATCCGTATTTCTGGCGAAGGTCTTGATCACAGCAAATGGAAAGTCGAGATGGACGGGCAAGCCGTCTTTGTCGGCGTCAAGAGAGCGGGAGAGGAAGAGACAGATGTTGAAACACTTCATTTGGGATTTTGATGGCACCTTGTTTGATACATATCCGGTGTTAGTCGATGTGTTCGTGGAATTACTTGAGCTTGAGGGGCGAACGGTCGAACGCGAGCAAGTAGCAGAGCTGATGGCGATCTCGGCAAAAACGACGTATGAGGCGTTTGGTGTGTCCGAACCATTCATTCTGAACTACAAGCAACAAAAGATGATCATCGAACAAGAACGATCTGAGCCGTTTCCCGGAATCCGTGAACTGCTAGAGGCGTTATCGACGAGAGGTGCGACGCACCATATCGTCACCCATCGCGGAACATCAATCCACGCGTTGCTTGCAAAACACGGGTTGACCCATTATTTCCAAGACGTGTTGACGGCACCGGATGGATTCGCTCGCAAGCCGGATCCAGAAGCCGTCGCGTACTTGATTAATCGACGTCAGATGATGCTAGACGAGACGATCATGATCGGTGACCGAGAACTTGACGTCTTAGCCGGACATCGTGTCGGTATCAAGACGTGTTTGATAAGCGAACATACGAGTCAGACCGTTGCGACGTATACCGTACCGTCAATCGATCGATTAAAGGAACTGTTACTGACATAAAGACAGCCCCGCTTCCACTGTTGGAAACGGGGCTGTTTTTTAAGAAGACAATCGATCTGCTTCGGATGCTTCAGCGCGTGGTGCGCGCCAGAAATACGTCAGTAAAATACCGACTGCAAGCATCGCTGTCGCAAAATAGAACGGATAGTTCAAATTAACGTCGAACAATAATCCACCAACGATCGGTCCAAGGATGTTCCCGATGCTCGTAAACATCGAGTTCATTCCGCCGACAAATCCCTGTTCGTTTCCGGCAATCTTCGAGAGATAAGTCGTGACAGCGGGTCGCATCAGATCGAACCCGACGAAGACGACCATCGTCACGAGAATGATCGAGAGATAGTTCGTCACGAACGTCATCAAGACGACGAGCAGTGTCGAACCGATCAAGCTGTACCGGATCAAACGAATCTCACCGAACCAGCGTGTCAAACGATCGAACAGACCGACTTGGACGATGACGCCGACGATTGCACCGAGAGAAATCGCAAGTGCGATGTCCTTCGCCGTGAAGCCGAACTTCCGGTCGACGAACAAGGCGAACAACGACTCGAACGAGGCAAGACCGAACGATGAGATCAACAGGACAAGAAAAGCGATGAAATAAAGCGGACTGAAGACTTTCCGGAAACCCGTCTGTTGTTTGACGGTCGTCGCCTCGTAATGACGCTTAGGCTCTTTGAGCGTAAAGACGGATAACACCATCGCCGTCAGTCCGAAGGCTGCAGCAAAGAAGAACGGCATCCGTGTTCCGAGATCTGCTAGGAACCCACCGATTCCCGGTCCGATGATGAAACCAGTCGAGATGGCAGCAGACATATATCCGAGCGCTTTTGGACGAGTCTCGTTCGTTGTGATGTCAGCGATGAATGCCGTGACGGCTGGCATGATGAAAGCCGCACTGACACCACCGAGGATCCGAGACGCGAACAGGACTTCGACACTTTGACCGAGACCGAATAAGAGCTCGGACATACTGAAGATGAACAAACCAATGATGATCATCGGTTTACGTCCGTACTTGTCGACGGCACGTCCCGCGAGTGGTGAAAGAATCAGTTGCGCAAAGGCGAAGGCGGAAACCATGTAACCGACCGTCGCCCCGGAAATGTTCAACTCGTTCATGATTGTCGGTGTGACAGGAATGACGAGTCCAATGCCTAAAAAGGCGATGAATAAGTTGAGCAGGAGTGTACTTAAAATCAATGTATTGTTTTGCATAGTTCACCTCAATAAAATTAAATCGTTTTTGACATACCGCGCCAGACGATCGGCCAGACAGCTTGCTGTCGAGCGTGAAACGCGTCGACACCGTTGTAGACGAGTTCCGTCAGCGTACCTTCAGCAACCGTCAAATAGGCGAGAGCGGCACTTTTGTAATCCGTCGAAAAGAGAATCTGTTCTGTTCGGTCTCGTTCGCGTAGTAATCGCGTCAATAGATCGTGCAATGAATCGAAAAACGGATTGAAACGGTCCGTCATCTCTTGTTCGAGCTTCTCCGGTGGAAAATAGGCAGCCCGAAGGATGAATCGCATCAGGATATCGTCTTGCTGTTCCGAAATGAACCAATCGAAGAAGCCGTGCAGCGATTGCTCGAGCGGCTGCTGCCGCGTACTCGTGAAATACGTCGCAAATCGGCGCTTTTGTTCTTGCAAGGCGTACGTCGTCGCTTGCAGGAACAGGTCGTCCTTCCCTTTATAGTGCGCATAGATCGATGGCTTTTTTATGCCAACCTCTGTCGCGATCTCTTGCAACGATGCCCCTTCATAGCCGTGCGAAGCAAAATGATGGATGCTCGTCTGTAACAATTGTTGGGCTTTCAGATGAATCACCTTCCTAACGGTCGTTAGGTAACACTGTAACAGCAAATTTCAAATGCAGTCAATCAGATTGTCTTACCGCACAAAAAAACTGACTCCGCGAAGGCGGAATCAGTTAAGGAAGAATCATTATTTATTCATGACACGACCGCGTGTTGCGACGCGTGAGCCGACGATTCCTGCGAATGACGTAAAGATAAGAGTCAGAAGCAGTCCGACGAACGCCCAGATTGAAACTTTTGACGCCGTTTGTGTCGCTTGTTCTGTTTGCTCGCGGACATCTTGGACCGTTTTCTTGAGGTCAGCGGATGTTTCATCAAGCGTTTGTTTAGCAGTCTCAATTTGTTGCGTCGTTTCTTTTGTTGCCGTGTTGAGACCATCAACGATGTTTTGCGTCGCTTCTTCCGCTTCAGCACCTGTCAAATCGGTGTTTTTCGCAACAGCATCAGCGATTTTATCTTCATCGACTGATTTCTCGATTTTTTCAGCTCGTGCTGTCAATGAATCACCGAGATCCTGGACGATCGTATCGAAGTTCTCTGGTTTCGTGATCGCTTCCTTACCAGCAGCCGTGACGTCTTCTTGAACAGCGTCAAGTTCGTTTTGCAAGTAGCCTGGTTGCAATTCTTTGATGTCTGTGTCTTTTAAGATTTCGTCAACGTTACCTTCAAGTTCTTTCGTATCAATTTGTGAAACGTTTTTCGTAATCGAATCGAATCCTTTCGTCGCAGCGTCTTGCGCTGTCGAAGCAACGGATCCGATGCCGTTACCTGCCGCACCACCGACCGTACCGAGTAGTGAGCCGACCGATTGTAACGTATTGACCGTCGTGAACGTCAAAAGAGCGAACAAGAGGATGACGCTCGTCGACCATGTCAAGAAACCGTGGACGAGACCGGCACGTGCCGATGTCACACCGGAGACGAATCCGGCAACGAACAGCGAGATGAGCAATGAAAGGATCGCCCAGATGATCAAGCCTGTTCCGACACCATCAAACGGGTTATTCGACGTGACGTCCGTGACGCCGAGTCCAATTGCTGAACCGATTAAACTGAATAAGATCAATAAAGATAGAAATGATACCACACCTGCAAAAATCGAGCTCCATGAGATGTTACGACCTGCTCCGTCCGCTTCCGCTCGGAAATGCGACGAAAAGCCTCTGTTTGTTTTTTCCATAATAAGCACTACCTCTCCCCAAATTGGTCTTTCAAGTTCGAGATGTTCATGAATGTAAAAGCTTCATCTCAAGTTTCTTACGCGCATAGCTCTTATATAACCGGCAACTAAATAAGAGAAATCTAGTATTACAGGTACATGATTAATGGTCGTCTGAACTTCAACAAAGTGATATTGGTTGCGTTTGAATACAAAGCATCGTACACTTTTATCAAGTGTCACGTTATACTGTACAGTTTAAAATCAAAAGGAGGTGATCCCCCGTTTCTAGGGGGATACAAGTTGGACATCGTCTTAACGCTGAATTTGTTGTTGCTCGTCGTATTAATTGGTTTGACCGCGTTTTTCGTCGGATCGGAATTTGCTGTCGTCAAAGTCCGGATGTCACGTCTCGACCAGATGGTGCAAGAAGGAAAAAAGGGAGCAGTACTTGCGAAGAAGGTCGCAGGAGATCTCGATTATTACTTGTCGGCCTGTCAGCTTGGTATTACGATTACTGCACTTGGTCTTGGCGCACTCGGGAAACCAACTGTCGAGAAATTGTTGACACCGGTCTTTGATGAACTCGGTGTCGCCGTTGCGCTGTCAACGATTCTCTCATACAGTATCGCTTTCATCTTCGTGACGTTTCTCCACGTCGTCATCGGAGAGCTCGCACCGAAGACGCTTGCGATCCAGTATGCGGAACGGATGACGTTACTGCTAGCTCCTTCACTCTATGTATTCGGAAAGATCATGTATCCGTTCATCTGGATCATGAATGGTTCGGCCCGTGTCCTCTTGCGGACGTTCGGTGTGAAACCAGCCGGTCACGAACAAGCCCATTCGGAAGAAGAGTTGAAGATCATCATGGCACAAAGTTTTCAAAGTGGTGAGATCAATCAATCGGAACTCGCCTTGATGCAAAACGTCTTTGCGTTTGATGAGCGTGTTACGCGCGACATCATGGTGCCACGGATGAACATGATGGTCATTTCGGACGAGATGAGTTGGGAAAATCTATTACAGACGATGTCTGACAATCCGTATACGCGTTACCCGGTCAGTGAAGGAACGGATAAGGACCGGATTAGTGGTTATATCAACGTCAAGGAAGTGCTCGCCCATCACGCGGTACAAGACGAACGAGAACTTGCATCGTTCCTTAAACCGTTGCCGGTCGTCTCGGAATTGACACCGCTGCAAGAAACACTCTTGAAGATGAAGCAGACACGATCACACATCGCTCTCGTCATCGACGAGTATGGTGGAACGTCCGGCTTGATCACGATGGAGGACATCTTAGAAGAAATCGTCGGTGACATCCGTGATGAATTCGATGAAGCGGAGCAAGCTGAGATCGAACAGTTACCGGACGGCTCATACCGGTTAGCGGGCACTGTTCTATTAGTTGAGATCGAAGAACGATTTGGTCTTCGGTTCACTGAAGCAGAGGCGGTCGACACGATCGGTGGGTATATTCAATCACGGACGGCTGCTTTTGAAGAGGGAACGATCGTCACAGATGAGGCGTTTACGCTTGAAATCTTGCGTTCTGCCCAATATCAGATTCAGGATGTCAAGTTGACCTTGCCGTCAAGCTAACAGAAAGACCCGTTTTGCTTAGTAGTTCAATCTACTAAGCAGACGGGTCTTCTTTTATCAAACGAGGTCTTAGCGTGTTCATCAAAGAGAAGTATGATAATATTCCGGACCGACGAGCTCACGAATCGATAAGATTTGGCGATAAAGCGAGAATATATCTACTAGATGCTCAGGAAAGTGGTCTCTTTAATCAACAAACGTTCAAGGTTATACATAATTATTGTGATTTTTCATTCAATTGTTAGAAGTTCGAGACGATATAAGGAATGAAGTTCACAAATTAATGAGGGAGAGAAGCATATGAAATGGTTTGCGAAATCAGCATCACCGTCCTTCGATGCGCTCATTGAAGGCGAACGCGCTCATGTCGTGTTGAATGTTCCGACATCCTTACATGAACAATTACGTTTAATCGGTCTAGAAGCAGTCGATTTACAAATTGTCCGGGTCATCCGCGAAGATGTATCCCGTTGGATGCCGAGCATGGTCGACGCGTTCTACGAGGAGCTGGTTCGTGTTCCGTCACTCCGGCATTTGATTGAACAGCATTCGACGCTCGAACGATTGAAAGGCACTCTCGCTCGGCACATCCTACAAATGTTCGATGGTCAGGTGACGATGGACTACATCGAAGCCCGGCGCCGGATCGCTGAACGGCATGTTCAAATCGGGCTGCATAATAAATGGTATATCGCCGCCTTCCAAAAAGTCTGGAACGTCCTCAGTGAACAGATTGACGGCAGTGATTGGCCGGAAGTAGAACGTGTCCGGATCATGCGGGCAGCGGGGAAACTCTTCAACCTCGAGCAACAGATCGTCATGACGATGTATGAGGATCAAATCGATGAGGAACGCCAAGCGATCGCGACAGCCAAACGGCACGTCGGAGATGGCGTTCAAAAATCAACGGAAGAACTTGCTGCGATGAGTGAAGAGTCGTCAGCGAACTTCCAAGAGATTGAACGGCACGCCAAACACGTCTCGACGACGACAGACGCAATTTCAATCCAGTTGACGGAAGCGGTCAGTGAAGCAGAAGCAGGTGTCGTCCTCGTCGAAGAGGAGACACGTCGCTTTGAACATGTCGTTGAAGATTTATCACGGACGACCGAACAAGTCGCTGAACTGTCTCGTCTGTCGCAGGAAATCGAGCGAATCGCTGGGATGGTGACGACTATTTCTGATCAGACGAACCTTCTCAGCTTGAACGCCTCGATCGAAGCGGCGCGTGCCGGGGAGATGGGGCGCGGATTTACCGTCGTGGCGCAAGAAATTCGGAAACTCGCTGAAGAGAGTAAACAGTCGGCAGCCGAGACGTCGCGGATCGCCCAAGAAATCACGCAAAAGATGCTCGTCGTCTCAGAACGGATGGGAACGACGGAGACGGCGGTTGTCCGAACGACGACGGAGATGCAACAAGTCGTCCGTGCCTTCTCACGGATTTCGGAACAGACGGATGCGGTCTCGCGGCAAATTCATGAACTATCGACCGATACGAAGGATGTCGCAGGAACGATCGAAGGTATGCGTAAGATTGCAGAAACGATTGCTGAGACAGCGGATGACTTACAAGAAGTCGCAGCAACCTTATAAGTGAATCCTCCTTTCTACGGGAAAGGAGGATTTTTTTGTCGTTTTATGGAAAAATGTAAAGTGGAGGTGTGAAGAATTCATGATGAAAAGTCTTGGATTGATTTTTGTATGTATGATCGCTTTTGTAGGAAATTACGTGATAGCAGGTGACCTCGCTCCACGGGAGTTCTATGCCTTACTCGGTTTAATGGGTGTCGCTTTCTTGACCGGCGGGATTGAATGGTGGGAAATCCGGCGCGATTTACGCTATCGGGGAGTAGAAGAGGGGATATCCGTTCGCTTGGCGGACCGATCGAGCCGAAAGACGAATACGGTCTTTCTCGCGCATGAACGATGGCTGACGATCTCACGTCGTTACGCCACGTGGTGGCAGGCAATCCTTGCGCGCTTCGAAAAGTTCGAATCATTTTTCCTCGACGTAACATTCGAAGGAGACGGGGAAAAATTACAAATTAAAGAGACAAGGACGGAGTGGCTACGCAATACGACACATTTTGTGATTCGTAAAGACGGACGCGACGTCGGAACAATCCGCACCGATGCGGCACTGCGACAACAATTACGACTGCAAGAAGTGTTACTCGTCTCGTATGCCGATCAGGCGTATCAGATTCGGTCCTCGACGCTTACGCGAAAAATCGGTGTCTATCAAAACGGGGACTGTATCGCGACGGGGTCACGACACGGAGCGCGACTCGTCTTTGACTGTGACACGAATGAACGTCTCTTAGCCGTCGCCAGTATGATCGTCTTCCGACTTGTTTATTCGAAGTGATTTTATTTCACTGACCGTATTAATGATTTAAAGATTTAAAGTGCAAAAAATACTAAGATAGGTCGTTCCCTTAATGATTATATGAATACATACAAAAAAGGCGCGCTGATTCTCTTTTGTAGAGATCCAGCGCGCCTTTTCGTTAACCGGTCTTTCGGATCGATTCGAACAACCGTCCCTTATAGACGTCGGCAATCGTATTGAGGAACGTCTCGCTCAACTTTTTCGGGAAGAACGGTTTTGCATATACATAATGATACGCCTTCTTCAAATCATCCCATTGTGTACACGGCTCCGTTTGACGGAACCGAGCGACGTCGATGATCCGTGTTCCGGTAGAGGTCAAAAGGATATTGCGTAAATGGATGTCTGATGGGTTCAAACCGACGGATCGTGCTTGTGCTAAAGCCGTATCGACTGTCGTTAAGACGGATTCCGGGATGAACGTCCCGCTGACGAGACATTCGAATAACGTTTGACCTTCAATGTATTCAAGCACGATATAATCGGCACCGTATTCGTAGACTTGCGCATACGTCGGAAAATCAGTCAGCTGTGCGTAGATGCTCCCTTCGAGATCGGCGAGCGATCGAACCGACGGGTAAAATTTCTTGATGACGCGATCCGTGCCGCGGATACGAAAGACGAACGCACTTCGTCCTGTCCCGATTAAGTCAAGTTCACTCGGAAGATGCTCGATCGTACAAACGAAGCCTGTTTCTTTCAATTGGATCAATTGCGCTAACTCAGCGTCAGTTTTCAATGGTGTCACTTCCTTTCCTCCTTCATTTCTTATACCCATTATACGCTCATCTGACAGGAAAAGTTTCAAAAATCGCTTGTGTGTGAAAGTTTTGAACATTATGTGATATGCTAAAAATGCTACACTGTTACATACTTTAAGGGGGTTTTTAATCATGTCAACGACACAACAATGGCGCGACCATTTCGATGGTCTTCGCGCATACGAAGAAGCCGTCGCATTACTTTACTGGGATATGCGGACATACATGCCGGATCAAGGCGCAGCAAACCGTTCCGCGTCAATCGGATTCCTCTCGACGGAGAGCTTCCGCCGCCGGACGGGGGAAACGTATCAACAATTACTGGCCGCGATGGAGCAAGAGACGCTGACGGGCATCGAAGCGATCTCGTTTGCGAAAGCAAAAGAAGCATTCGATCGCGACTCGAAGATTCCAGAAGCCGAGTACCAAACGTTCATCACGTTGATCTCTGAAGCAGAGAGCGTCTGGGAAAAGGCGAAGGACGCGAACGATTGGTCGATGTTCGAACCGTTCCTTGAAAAAATCGTCGCGATGGAGCGCCAGTTCGTCGAATACTGGGGCTATGATGCACATCCATATGACGCACTGCTCCATGACTATGAGCCAGGGATGACGGTCGCAACACTTGATCCATTGTTTGCAGAACTCCGCCAAGCAATCATCGGTTTGCTCGGTCAGCTCGAAGGAAAAGACTTCCCGACGCTTGATTGGTCAGCGGATCGCGAGACACAGATCGCCTTGAACCAAGAGTGGCTCCGCGATATCGGCTATGACTTCACGTCCGGTCGCTTGGATGAGACGGTCCATCCGTTCCAGACGACGATCAACCGCAAGGATGCGCGGATCACGACGAAATATGATGAGAATGACTACCGGAACTCCGTCTTCGGCACGATGCATGAAGCTGGTCACGCGACGTATGAGCAAGGAATCGAACCAGAACTCGATTCACTCGGTCTCGGTGACGGTGCTTCGATGGGGATTCACGAATCACAATCACTGTTCTTCGAAAACTTCATCGGGCGTAACCAAGGCTTCCTCGAAGCTCGTTATCATGGCTTACAACAAGCAATCCCGTCGCTGGCTGACGTTCCGTTCGAACGCTTCTATGCAGCGGTCAATGAAGTCAAGCCGTCACTGATTCGGATTGAAGCCGATGAATTAACGTATTCCCTTCATATCATCATCCGCTATGAACTGGAAAAACGCCTGATGACGAAAGAACTCGAAGTCAAGGATCTCCCGCAGGAATGGAACCGTCTCTATAAAGAGTATCTCGGTGTCGATGTGCCGAGCGACGCAAAAGGGGTCTTACAAGACGTCCATTGGTCAGGTGGCTCGTTCGGTTACTTCCCAAGTTACGCCCTCGGTCTTGTCTATGCGGCACAGCTGAACGAAGCACTTCGTCGTGACGTCGACAACGTCGATGGTCTGATCGCAGCGGGTACACTTGCCCCGATCAAAGGCTGGCTGAAAGAAAACATTCACCGTCACGGGAAATCGAAGACACCGGCTGAACTGATCGAAGCAGCAACGGGTCAATCGATCTCGGTTGCACCACTCGTCAACTACTTGACGAAGAAATACACGCGTGTCGTCGAGGCACTCTGATGTTGTGGTTCGCACACCGCGGCGTCAGTGACCGTTTTCCCGAGAACACGCTTGAAGCTATCGCTGCTGCGATTGAAGACGACGTCGATGGGGTCGAATTCGATGTCCATTTCTCAAAGGACGGTGTCGGTGTCATCATTCACGATGAGACCGTCAACCGGACGACGAACGGGAAGGGGCGCGTCATCGACATGACGGTTGCCGAACTGCAGGCGCTGGACGCTGGAGCACGATTCAAAGGGGAACCGATCAAGACGAAGATTCCGACGCTTGACGAAGTCCTCGCAATCCTTGCACCAGTGACCCTGCGGCTCAACATCGAGCTGAAGACGGATACGATCCGCTATGACGGGCTTGAAGCGTATGTCCTTGAACGCTGTGCAGCGCACGGCATCGCGACCGACCGATTGTTATTCAGTTCGTTCAACCATTATTCGGTTGCCTTGATCCGGAAGCTCGACCCAAGCGTTGAGACGGCGATTCTCTATCCGTATCCGATCTATCATCCGGAAGAACAAGCCCTCCGAATTGGTGCGACCGGTATTCATCCCGATTATCGACGGGTGACGGAAGCGGACGTCGCGTTCGCTCACGCGCAAGATGTCACGGTCCGGGTTTATACTCCGAAGACGGTCGAGGATGTCCGGCAGATGCAGCGGATCGGCGTCGACGCCGTCATCGTTAATGATCCAAAAGGGATGCGCGATACACTCGAAGGATGAGGAGGAGGAAGGGATGCGCAAGGAATACGTATTCGTCATCAGTTTGTCGCTCGTCGCTTTATTCGTCGGACTTCAGCTTGGCTTTGCCCGCTTGCCGGAACCAAAACCGAAGCAAGTGACGACGACACCGATGCGTCCTGCGGATTATCAGGCAGGACTTGCGTCAGCGAAACGGGAACTGAAGCAGATTCAGCGCTTCACCTTGAAAAGCACCCTTCCTGCGGATGGAACGACGGTGACCTGGATTTATGAGACCCCATCCGATGAACGAATTGCGGTCGATTGGTATTACGTCGAGAGTTATCCGGAAGAACAAGTCCAGATGACACGAAACGAGACATCCCGGATCATCTCGTATGAACGCTATTTAATCGTCATCCGACCGATTTACGGAACGGTCGTCGATAGTGAACTGGAACAGTTCGCTCTTCGCTTTACAGGTTACTTCACGACACAACAACAGGGGGAAAACGATGTCAGGTAAAATCATTCTCTTGATTGGTGGATCGGGCAGCGGAAAGTCCTCCCTGATCAAACGTCTGCGAACGGAATACGCGCACGTCCGGTTCATCCCGTCGGTGACGACCCGACCGAAACGACCGACGGAGATTGATGGAGCAAGCTATCATTTCGTCGACGTCAAGACGTTCCAACAATTGATCCAAGACGACGGCTTCATCGAATACGCCCACGTCCACCGGGCGTGGTACGGGACACCGCGTCAAGCGTATGTCGATGTCCTCGAACAGGATCAAATCGTCATCAAGGACATTGATCCGAAAGGGGCGGCGAACTTCAAGCGTTTGTTTGGCGATCAGGTGATCACGATTTTCGTCTCGGTCCCACCCGACTTGATGAAGGAACGACTGTTGATGCGCGGGGATACACCGGAGTTTGAAGCGCGACTCGTCGATTACGAGGAAGCGTGGAAAGACCGCGATCATTATGATTATATGATTGAAAACATCGATTTTGAGACAGCGTATGCCGATCTGCTTGAGATCATTGCTGGCTACATTCCACAGGCATGACGAAGAGGACGCAAGATGCGTCCTCTTTTTGATGTCAGAAAGGAGTCTATATGCTACCTTTGCATCCCTTACTCACGCACGTTGAGAGCGAAAGACAGTTATCTGGTCGATCGCGCCAAGCCGTCTGGTCCGTCAAGACGGCAACAGCGCACTACATCGTCAAGGTCGTGACGGATCCGTCTAGTCGTCAATTTGAAAGAGAAGCCGCTTTAGCGATTCCAAAACAAGCGGGATTGTCTCATGCCTTACCGCTAGCGACCGGACGGACCGCAACGACCGCTTACGGCATCTATCCGTACCTACCCGGAAAAACCGTTCGAAGCGTGCTCGAGGAGTCACCGGAATTTGCGCCTCAGCTTGGTCAGGAGATAGGGCAAGCGTTGAGACGCATTCATGACGTCACCGCACCGAGCGAAATGACGTCTTGGAGCGAACGTTGCCAGGCGAAACATGACCGCTATCGCGCAGCGATTGACGGGTTGCTTGAGCCAACGTGGATCGAGCGTCTTGATCGATTCATTAGCGAGCGGATTCCGTTACTTCAGACACGTCCAAACCGGTTGCAACATGACGACGTTCATCTCGATAATCTACTTGTCGAGGATGGACATCTCTCCGCTTTCCTTGATTACGGGAACCATGATTACGGCGATCCGTGGCATGATTTCGTCAAATGTGGGCTGTTTCAGGTCGAGAGGAGTCCGGTGTTTGCCCGTCATATGATTGAAGGGTATTTCGAGAACGGAGTACCGTCCGACTTTTTTAGTGTCTACAGTCTCTACATGGCGATGGTCGTCTTCTCGGCTCTCGTCTGGGCAAAGCGGTTCGATTTAGACGGAATAGAAGCGATGCAACGACGTGTCCAGCGGATCATCCGAGATCACGATGGATTCCAGCGTGAGGTGCCGCTTTGGTATAAAGGGTAAAGTCATGACTAAAAAAAACAACGGGTTCGTTTCTCTTCAATAAGAGACGAACCCGTTGTTTTTATAGGTGAATCTTTAAATGAAAATGGAGATTACCACTCGAAGCCTTCTTCACTATACTTGCCGTTCGAATTGAAGAATCGTTCTTCTGTTTTACCGTTTACCGTACTCGTATAAATGACGTAGACGTCGAGATGATCATTCTGATCCGCCATCTTCTTAGCGGCTTTCTTAGCATCGGCTTCAGTCGTATGTGTCTCTGACTTGCTGGCTTTGCCGTGTTTTTCCTGCCCTTGTTCTTCATAACCTTCTACTGTCCATACTTTTTTTGATGACATCCTTAACTTCCTTTCCTGCCAAAAGCGAGTCCGCTTGGCTGTTACATTATGCTGTGCAAACCAATCCATCGTCAACCGTTGCTGTTCATTCTTTGACGATTTCGTCCAAATGATCGGCATAGTAGCGGATTGCCCGGTCGAATGTCTGGATTGATGTATCTGAGGATGTCGTTGCAAGCGTCTTGAGCAGGCGACCGACAGCCTGATCGGCTTGACCCAGATTGTACTCCGTCATCGCGAGGAAGGCTTGCAGAGCATGGGCGTCCGGAAACTCACGGAGCGCACGATGAAACACGTCTGACGCAACTTCGAACTGACCGATGACGCGGTAAGTACTACCGAGTCCGATATATGCCTGCAGACGGTCCTCACCTGTAAGACCGAGCGCTAGGGCTTGTTCATAATAGGGAACAGCAGTATGCTCCTCACCGAGACTATCATGACACCATGCCATTTGATAGAGGACGATCGGGTCGTTAGGTGCCGTCTCGACATACTGTCGGACGAGGACTTTCGCTGCTTCATATTGCCCCGTCTGTCGTAACTGTTGTACCGATTCGAAATCAAACATCGCGTTTCCTCCTCCTGAATCAACTAAAAAACGGACCCGGTCGTCCTGACCGGATCCGTTCGCTTGAACAGCTTAGATTGTTTTTTCAAGCTTCGTTAAGAGCGTCCGGAACAGTTCGAGTTCCTGATCCGAGAAGTCCTCGAAGACGTCTGCGAGGTAATCCATCTTCATCGATTCGAGTTTTTCATAGAGCTCGATGCCTTTTGGAGTGGCGCGGAGTTCGACGACACGACGATCGAGTTCGCTTCGCTCGCGCGAGATCAACTCTTTTTTCGTCAATTCGTCTGCTAACGCCGTGATCATGCTCGCTGAGAATTGGAACTCTTGCGAGAGGGCAGAGGCGATTTGCGGACTGTTCGCACAAAGTGATTTTAAGATGAAAAACTCGTTACGCGTCAAGTACGTCGTGAACATGCTGCGCACGTCCTTTTTGATTGCGCGGTAGTTCATCCGTAATCCTTTTTCCGTATCAACGATCAATTGATCGCGTTGTGCTACTTCTAGTGTAGTTGCCATGTATCGTTCACTCTTTCTATACCGTAGTTTCTTTCACTCGTGATTTAGTATAGTGAAAAATTTTAGTTTAATCAATATTTTTCTCTTGAATCATCTGATTCGGCAACACGGGCGACTTGAGCGACGATCTCTTCGACGTTGCGCAGTTCTGGATAGAAGCGGCGGAAGAAGTAGTCGATCCGGTGTGTATCTTCGCCAGCGATCGTCAGCGCCATGCAGATATAGGCGATGCCGATTCCTTGACGGGGCAGGAACGGATTCGGCATGACCTTCGCACAGCGTAGGGCGAGCGGACTGTGCGTCGTCACGGCTTCAATCAACTCCCCGTATGTCCGGATATCGACATAATGGAACATCCGAATTAGTTCGTTGATCAATTGTTGATCGGAATCGAGCATCATTTGCGATGTAACGAGTCGTTTATCGAGCTCGTTGATGACCGGGGAGTGATCGATGAAGTAGTTCAAGTTATCTGCCGTGATCCGGACTTGATGCGGGTCAGACAAGATTTGTTGAACGGTCTCGTCTTCGAATTGTTTCAACTGTTTCTTGATGTTGACGAACTCCTGATCGGCGATCTCGAGTAATCCTGCGACTCGACTGAAGCTGCGCCGGACTTCTGCTGGGACACTGTTCGGATTTTTATATCCGAGATCATGTTCGATCTCTGCCCACGCGTGTTGCAGGATCGAGCGAATCTGGATCTCAGCCGTGTAATCCTTGAAGCGACCATACTCGCTCAGGGCAAGCCGCTGATCGCTGAGCGATGCGACGAAGTGGACCGAGAGATAACCGAATTCCGTCGTATCGAGCAAGGTCGACTTATCGACCGATTGATCGCGGTCGATCGCAAACTCATTCTCGATGATTCGTGCCGCTTCCCGGACGTCATCATGGAAATAAGTGACGATCCGGATCCCGGTCAAGTCGTGGACGTCCTTAAGTGAACGGTATTTGTTCGGCTGCCGTAAGACTTTTTGGTATAGACTCTCGGAGTCCTTCGTCCGGGCGACGATCGAGTGATATTTAATGCCTGCCGCGTCCAAGAGCTCGGACAAGAGCATCTTCAACTTGTCGGCGTAGGCATCATATTCTTCCTTATCGTTGACATATTCGAGCATCATCGTATTTAAATCTTGTGATTGCACCGTTTCGCACCTTCCTCATCCTGTAGTCATCTAGCCATATTGTAGCACTCTGCTTCGTTAAACGCACAGCAAGACCCTGTTTGAAGCAGTACGATTCGTGGGAAAAAGACAAGTAGTACGTGTCCGGGAGGAGATTAATCATGGAAATAGTGGATGCCCGTGCTTTACCCGCCGATCATATGGATGTCTTACATGTCACCCCATCGTCGATCTATTTTCGACGTCGTCTTGATGACGCCCGTTACCACATCAGCCGGTATGATCTTGAAGATCAGGAACAGGTCGATCTAACGCCAGAAGCCTTGACGGATCACGGACCAACCCGACCGTTCGTCCGGCAAGGCAAGGTCTATTGCTTAAATGAACATACGCAAGAACAGGGTGGGGAGACGGAAGTGCTCGTCATCGATCTCTTGTCCGGTAAACGGGAGCAGATTGCGTCGTTTTATGTCGAAGGGGATTTGACACTCTACTGGGTGCTCAATGAGAACTATCTCGTATTCTTGCAGACGACGGATACGACGTCCGCATTTTTGTATGACGTTAAGGATGAATCGCGGCAGACGATTCGCGATCCACGGCTCTACGGGATGACGGAGAATTACCGGGAACTCTATTTCTTTCTCGTCACGCTCGAAGAGAAGGAGTACATCGTCTGTAACGCTCGGCTCGATGAGTTCTCGTTCTATGACGCCCTTGAAAGTGGTGTCATCTCACCAGAAGATCCGATCGACCACTCGGAAAGTCTCTTGATTGCCCCACTGCCGACCTTGATCGAGGAGATCGAACGCGGCGTTGAACATTTATCGTTAGCAACCTTGTTGAAGTTAGAAGGGGAAGGGGATACCGTCCAGTATCTCGGAGAACAGGAAGGGCATCTGATCTTCAGTGCCTATACCGATCGTTTGAACGAAGAAATCTTTTACCGGATTGATACGGAAGCGAGTGTCGAAGAGATTGCCCGGATTCAGTGGAGTGACTATGAACCGCTCGACTTCACATACGATGACGTTGAGTCGACGATCTTCATCGTCAATGACCGGTCCGAGCACCATCATGAAGTGATCAACTTACGCAACGGTGCCCGATTCCTCGATAAGGAACCGTTCGAACATGTCTTACATGGACGTTTTTATCTACACGAAGCGATCGGAGACGACGCGGAACCGATGGTCACCGTCTATGACGCGGAACACAATGAACGCTATCGGTTCGAGGATGCCTATTATGTCACCGTATCCGGGGAACTCGTCATCTTATCGGTTCATCAACTTTAAAATAAGGGCGGTTGTTCTTTTCGTGAGAGCAACCGTTTATCATCTAAAATAAAATTATTTCAATTACCGAAATTATAACAAAAAATAAAAACCAGCTGAGAGTAAACCTCAGACTGGCTAGAAATGCTACACTTATTCTGCGTCAGTTGTACGTGTGTAGACGTCAACTTGGATGTTTCCAGCAGTTGCACGCGAGTAAGGGCAGACCGTATGCGCGACTTTCGCAAGTTCAGCCGCAGCTTCTTCTGAAATCCCGCGGACGAGAACATCGAGTTCGACTGAAAGCATGAATCCGTCAGCTGCTTCGTTTAACGTTACGTGTGCTGTGACTTCACTACCGTCGTGTTTAATGCCTTGTTTACGAGCAACGAGATTCAATGCAGAGTCGAAACATGCAGAGTATCCTGCAGCAAAGAGTTGCTCTGGGTTCGTTGCTTGTTTTTTCGATCCTGGTACCGGCATTGCGAGAGCGACGTCAAGAATTCCGTCCTCCGATACGACGCGTCCGTCGCGACCTCCGACAGCAGTTGCAGATGATGTGAACATTGGTTTCATGTGTGTAACTCCCTTTCGTTGTTAGATTCAAATAAGTAGCTTACAATTAGATTGTATACAATTTAAATCGAAATGCAACTCGTTTGCTCACGATTGGAGGAATTTTTATGAACCCGTTAGCGTTAGATGAACAACTTTGTTTTCCGTTTTATGCGATTTCGCGTGAAATCACGCGTCGCTATCGTCCGTTACTTGAACCGCTCGGTCTGACGTATCCGCAATATCTCGTCATGCTCGTCGTCTGGGAAGAGGAGGGACAATCACTCAAAGCCATCGGTGAACGGCTTCATCTTGACTCAGGGACGTTAACGCCGTTGCTGAAGAAACTCGAAGCGGCAGATCTCTTGCGACGCGTCCGTAAGCCGGAAGACGAACGGCACATCCAGATCTTTTTGACGGATGCCGGTCGTGCGTTACGGAAACAAGCAGAGACCGTTCCGCTCGATCTTGTCCAGACACTTGATGTCGACGAAGAAGACTTACGCGTCGTCAAAGCGGCACTGAATCGTCTCGTCATGAAAATGAGCGACCCGGATTAACCGGATCGCTCATTGTCTTATTTACGGCGGAAGCCTTCTTCTTCAAGATAGTTTGCGGCTTCCTTGTACGAGTTGAACGCACCGTCGAGGAGATCGCCAGCGTAGACAAGCCACGTGTCGATATCTTCATTGAGTAAGGTCAATTCGAACTGGTTATCGTTGACCCATGTTTCTTCGAGTGTTTCAACGGACTGGACCGTTGAGAGTGCTTTGATCGCCTCTTCTAATAAGAGGATCAACGCAGGCTCTGAGAATTCACGGATGTTGACGAAGCCTTTTTCGTCCGTTTCATAACCTGGTAGACCAGCGGCATAGACGAAGCCGTTCCCGTTCGGATGCAAATGATAGACGAGATTCTTCTTCTCATACTGACTGTCCGGGAATTGGAAATTGACGCGCTTCAGCGAGACATCTTTTCGGACGAGCTGTGGGAAGGTCTCGATAATTCGTAGTTTTTCTTCAAAAGTTAACATGGTTCCTCCTTGGTGGTACAGTTCTTCACTTCTATATATGCGATGAAATCAAACAAAATGTCAACCGCTGTCTGAAACCAAGCGACGTTTTTAACCGTAAATGGAAACGAAAGGAAGTGTTTTTTGATGTCTACTGTACAATGGCATGCATTGCCAGAACGATCGATTCGAGCAGAACGGCTCGGATTATTGCCGTTACACGGCTTGATCGCCGTCATTTTGATCGGAACGACGATCACCCAAGTCATGTGGCTCGACCTGACACCCTGGTGGATGGGCATCGTCAGTTTGCTTTGGCTGATCTATTTCATTCCCCGTATCGTCTACATACCCGTTCTTCGCTTGAAGTATATGCGTTATCGCATCGATGAGGAATTTCTCGTCGTCCGCAACGGCATTTTCTTCCGCCGCGAAGTCACCGTGCCACTCGTGAAGGTGCAACTGATCGATAGTCAAACGGGACCGATCCTGCGTCGCTATGATTTGATCACACTTGATATTCGGACAGCATCAGGATTCGTCACGTTAACTCGTCTCGACCGCGCGCAAGGAGACGCGCTACGCACACAAGTCGAACGCTTCGCGAAACTCGAGGAGCGGGAGGAGGAATCGTTATGACCCGGCGCGTCCACCCGCTGTTCATCGTGATGTCGAGTATCTCGATCATCCGCTCGCTCCTGATTCCGTTCGCCGCCTTGATTTTAAATGCGATCCGCAAAGGCGAGATCAACACCTATACGTGGATCGGGATCAGTGTCGGGATTGTGTTCGTTCTCTTATACGGGATTGCCTCCTGGTATTTTTATACATTCACGATTGATGCCGAGACGATTCGGGTTCGCAAAGGGATTTTCCAAAAAAGTGAACGGACGACACAACGTAAACGGATCGAGTCGATCGGCATCCAGCAAAATGTCATCGAACGACTGTTGCGTCTTGCGACGTTGACCGTCGAGACGTCGTCCGAGAGCGGAACCCCGGAAGTCGAACTAAAGGGAATCCGGCTCGATTTTGCGAAAGAACTGAAGTCGTCGATCAAAAACGAGGGACAACTCGTCGTCGAAGAACAACAGGAGGAAGTCGCCTATACGATCCCGGTCCGCGATTTGGCATTAGCCGGTGCCTTGTCGGGACGCGTCGGACTGGCGCTCGTCGGGATCGGAACCGCTTATCAGTTCATCGATCAGTTCATTGAACGGTATGTCGATCGACTGTTCTCGGAGCTCGCGCATTTATCGTTGTTCGTCTTGACGGGGCTTGGCGTCCTCGTCTTACTCGTCATCTACATCGGCTCGATCATCGTCTATATCTTGAAATACGGTTCGTACCGTGCCGTCTTGCAACACAACCGATTATTGATCGGGTACGGAATGTTGAACCGGACCGAGGTCGCGTTTCATGCCGATAAGATTCAAGCCCTCGTCATTCAGGAAAGCTGGATTCAGCGGTTGATTGGACGGGCTAGCCTGTCCTTACACATCATCTCGGCGACTGGAGAGAAGGAGCGACTGCTGCTCCATCCGTTCATCCGAACGAACGAGATTGATGCGTTCCTGGCGACGTATCTGCCGCGCTTTCGCCAGTTTAACCCACAGTACGATGTCGCACCGATCGGCTTTCGCTACCGGGTTCGTTGGCCGTTACTCGGTTATGCGCTGTTGTTTACGGCACTAAGCAGTGTCGTCATCATCGTCCTTGATTCTTCCTGGCGCTTCTTGATCTTGCTTCTATTTATCTGGTTACCGTTCTATTACCTCGCAGTGCGCAGCGGTTACCGGAAGACACGTTTCGGAACCGGACATGACCTCTTGATGTTACGCAAACAATGGGTTCAAAAAGAGACCGTCTATACGCCACGACTGAAGATCGAGGAATTGACCTGGTCCGTTTCGCGCTGGCTCGAAGCAAAGGAGATTGCCCGGATTGAGATTCAACTGCGAGGCAATACCGCGTTTAACGCGCTCTATTTTGAACGAACGGATATCGATGCCTTACAGCGCTGGTATAAACAATCGTTCCTTTCGACCCCGTTAGCAGGGGAAGTGAAAACCGACGACGAATAAGGAAAGACTCACTGTCGGAAAGGAAGCGAAGCACATGCGCAAATGGGGAATCGGCATCGTGTTGCTCGTCACGTGTCTGCTACTGTTCATCATCTATGACGGATACCGGATGCAAGAAACATTGATTGGTCAGTCGGATGCTTCTCCGATTCTGAAAACGACGAAAACGGACGGACAAGTGACGAAAGACGAGACATGGTTCAAACAAACGAGCGAAACACAGCAATGGTCGAAGGACGGAATCGTCCGCTTCGGGCGTTATCTACCGGTTGACGATAGCAAACAGACAGTCCTCCTCGTACCGGACGAAATCGGATTTTCGCAAACCGGTGTTTATGCGCTTGCCCGCTATTACCATGATGCTGATTTTAACGTCCTCTTGATTGAACGGCGTGGACAGGAACGAACCGGCGGCGTCCGGAACTACGGTTGGCTCGATCGACTGGATGTCTTGGAATGGACGAAGCGCCTGCTTGCTGAAAACGGAGACGATACACGGATCGTCTATCACGGACTTGGTGTTGGCGGGGCAACCGTCTTACTCGCTTCTGGCGAGACCGTACCGACACAAGTCCGGTCAATCGTTGCCGAAGGGGCTTACGCCCGACTCGACGACTGGTTCAGTCTACTCGCGGACGAACAGATTCGTTACCCGGCATTGCCGTCTCTGACGGTTGCGAGCATGTGGAACAAAGGCGAGCAGGATTTCTTTTATGGTGACGTCTCGGTGACGCGCCAAGCAACGAAGAGTCGGGTTCCGACAATGTTCATTCACGGAATGAAGGACGACCTCGTTCCAATCCGGATGATGTATGAACTGTATCAAGCAAAAACGGGATTAAAACAATTGTATCCGGTTCGTGGTGCCGGTCATGACGAGACGTATACGATGGACCCGGACAACTACGAAAAACGATTACGCTTATTCTTGCAACCATACTTGCGGGAGATGTAAAGAAGGGAAGACTGATGCATGCAAACGACACATCCATCCTACTACTGGGTCGGGTCCGACGAACCATTCGTCGACACGCAGCAGATCGACCAGATCGGTCGGGTGGCGCTCGGGCGATTCGGAGGCTGTTCAAGAAGCGGTCAGTATAAAAACGAAGACGGGGTTGCCATCTTGATCGGCGACGATTGGGAGATGACTATCGTCTTAGACGCTCATAAGACAGCGGATAGTGCGGCACTTGTCTTACAGCAGTTGGCACAACACGAGTCGCGCATTCGGACTGATCTGGATGCACCACTTACGGAAGCATTCCGACGGATCGAGACGACCGTGCTTGATCTGTTTCAAGATCCGGACTTTTTAGCGGCGTGTGCGACGTTGCAAGGCGAGGCGGCTTGTCTGATTGCGGTCCGCAAAGGACGGTTCATCTGGTGGTTCTCGGTCGGTGACGTCGTCTTGTATTTGTTTCACCCAGATTTGATGAGGATGGGACAAGCTGCTTTGAACCAGCGTCAGTTCTATGAATGGATTGGACGCGCGAACACGTTTGCGTTACCGGTGCCGAGTTATACACGAGGTGTCCGCGAATTGCGCCAAGGCGAGAATCAGTTGTTCGTGACGACGGATGGTTTGCTTGAGTGCCCGGGAACCCCATATGCTGACGCAGTGCAGATCGAGGAAACTTTACGATCAGGTGGTGTCAAAGAACTTCTCTCGACGCTCGAGGCACATGGCGTTCGTGACAGCACGACGGTCGTTACGTGGACCGTCACGATTGAGGAAAGCGTCACCCAACCTAGTGATACATGAAATAACCCGCGCTCCTGCTTGAGCGCGGGTTATTGTTATTCTGTTTCAGGCGTTTGTTCCTGTTGCTGATCGAGTTCGACTGGTTCTTGGTCCACGGGTGGCTTCGCTTCAGCCAACGGGAAGGCGATGCCCGCACTTGTCAGCAAGGTGATCAAGGCGGCGCTCGTCAATGTTTGACGCATGGTCCGGCACGTCCTTTCTGTCTGATTCCGACACTATATTTTAATAATTCTGAACATTCTTCATCGTTTCGTCAAGCAATCTTTTACTTCCACTACGTATTTTTCCCAAAAACCCAGTATACTTAAACATGAAAAAGGGGGAAATCGATTGAAATTAACGAAAGCCAACACACGTCTATTAGAAACCGTTTTACCACGCTTGAACCTAAATGTCGCAGAACCGGACCGGACGGAGATTGAAGACCGTCTGCGGGCAGATATCTATGAAGCCCAGCGGAAACAGCGTCCATTCGAAGAGATTCACGGTCTATCGGTCGAAGCACGCCTCGATCAGATGATCGCTGAATTACCGCAGCGGCACCGGATGGAGACACAAAAACGTTGGACGCGAAACTATGTCTCGTCGATCCTGATGTTCATCTTCATCGAAGGGATCGATGGATTGTTCCAATTCGCCCTGATTGATTACTTATTCTTCTCGATCATCGCTCTGTTCTTGATCGACGCGATGTCACAAGTCATCACGGCACCGAAGCTTAAACAAGTCAAACCGCGGGTGTGGATTCAATTCGTCATCAGCTTCATTCTTTTTTCAACCTACAAGGCACTGCTCGTGACGGTCTTCCCGGCACCGGACGTCTTGATTCAAGTCAGCGGAACGCCGTCTTATATCATCGGCATCGCGGGACTCGTTGGTCTCTACATCTACTGGTCAAAGAATCCGTTACGAAAACGCGGCGCATAATTCGCGAGAGGAGAGGATTGCGTGGAGTTCACACATTGGAAACGACGGCTGCAAGATCATTTCGAACGAATGGGCTTTTCCTTACTGACAGAACGCCTAGCGATGCAAGATATGGTCAAACTCGAAGCGACACATGGTGCCTTCCTGTTCTTTCCGGTGACGATCCATCTGTATGAGCGGTCCGGTTGGAAGATGATCGCCTTTGAGGCAGAGACGGAGGAAGATTCACAACTCGTCGAGCAACAGATCGCCTCGTTGTTCCAACTCTTGATGGTGACCTTCCAGGAAGAAGAGCGCGAGTTCTTGCTCGGGTTTCATGCGAATACCGGTCGTTACCTGACGGACCGTAATGCACCCGTCGGGCGGCTCGTCCGTCTGATCGAAGAGTGCTGGTATGACGGTAACGTCCTACGAGTCGAAACGTTCGATCCGTTTCCGGGACTGTTCGTCGCGCCACCTTTCGCCCATCAAAGTTATGCCTTCATGCCGGAAGAACGGATGTGGCGTTTATCCGTCGGGCGTACCGGACGTCCGGCGAACGATTATCGCTTCGACGGAACGATTTTGTCCCCACATCGCTTACCGGAATCAGAATTATTCACCGTGACACCACAGTCGGTACCGTTAGAGGATGAAGATGCAATCCGGACCTTCCTGGAAACGGAACGACAAACGATTGCTAATTTCCATGATCGCGCCATGGCAACGATTCGGGCGTACGACCCATCATTTGGTTTTGCTTGGCGCGGGACACAGACATTTTTCCATGGTGTTCCGGTCAATCCATTCGCACAGCGCTTGTGGCTCGAAAACGGTGTGACGCGATACCGGATTCTACAACAAGGGTCGACGCGGTTGCTCGCTTCCGGTGAGACTTGTGACGCTGTCATCGAGATGCTCGACGATGCCGTCAGTAGTGAAGAACCGGATGGTCAATCCGTCAGTCCGATTGGTCAACTGATCCTCGGGATTTGGCAACAAATCGAGTCGGACGAAGCGACGTACATCACGAACGTCGACTGCCGTGGGATCTCGCGTATACAAGCCGATAACCGGATTCGCCACGCGCTAGCACGACAAGAGACGATTGATTGGGTGCACCGGGCACCGAACGAAGATGATATTTGTCGTTTTGCCGGTCTGACGTTGACCTTCCCGCATCGTCCGCCGGGTGTCGTCACGATTGAACGAACGGAAGCAGAATAATGAACGACCAGGCATGTCCGCGCTCGAGCAGACGTACCTGGTCGTTTTTAATGTGTTGGTGTCAGTCGATTAAAGACGACGGACAGGCTGTAATAGATCATGGCTGTCAGACCAGCGATCGCAAAAGAAAGTGGCAGATCAAATGCGTCCTTCGTCGTCAGTACGATGAGCAGGCTCGCGATCACGATGCCGTACACTCCGTAACCGAGGACTGTCGGCACATACGCTAATGTCGTCGATGATCGGTTGATGATCATGCCGATGATAAAGTCGAGTAAGAAGCCGGACAGCAGGATGATCGGCAATGCCACTAAGACATAAAACAAAAATGTTGACCCGAATGATTCATACATTGTATCCGATGCCTGATCTCGGAGCGGTGTATAGGATATGTATGCTAGGACGGTGCAAACGAGGGTGGTAGTCAAGATGACGGCAAGTAATCGTTTCAACATCAAGGTTCCTCCTTTATTTTCCTTTTTGAGTATACCAATCTATATCAAAAAACACACCCTACTGGAGGATGTGTAAAGAGCGACCTATAACCCGAGCGACGCGATCAGCCGTCGAACGTCCTGATCCGCTTGTTTAGGTGTCAAAATCAACAGTTGATCGTCTACGAGGACACGTGTCTGACCACGCGGCGTCAGAATTTCATCTTCACGAATGATGGCGACGACAAGTACATCTTGCGGCATCTCGATATCCTGCAGTGTCTTCCCGGCAATCACACTGTTTGTCGAGACCCTGACCTCGATGATTTCCGCTTGTGGATGAGTGACCGTCATGAATTTTAAGAACGGTTCAACCGTCGTGTCGTGCTGTGTTTCTAGCCCCATCCGTCGGACGATCCACGGCAAGGCCGTTCCTTGCAAAAGGGCAGACGTCATAACCGTAAAGAAGACGATATTGAAAAGAAGCGGTGCTTCCGCGAGACCACTGGAGAGGGGATACGTCGCGAGAATGATCGGAACGGCTCCTCGTAGACCAGCTGCTGTGATGACACTCTGTTCTTTGACCGTATACCGAAACGGAAGCAGCGATAAGACGACGGCAAGTGGACGAGCGAGCAGGATCAACGTCAAGACGATGACGGCCGAGACGAATAATGTCCTGGGATCGAGCAATTGTTTCGGGAAGACGAGCAATCCGAGCATGATGAACATGCCGATTTCTGCTAAATGCGACAAGCTGCCACTGAAGCGTTTGAGCGTCTCGCGGTAGATCATGTCATGATTGTTGATCCAGATCCCGGTCAAATAGACGGCGAGAAATCCGCTGGCGTGCAAAATCGTCGCGAGACCATACGAGAAGAGCGCCCCACTGAACAGAAGTGTCGGATAAAGGGCGGACGAGGGCAACTCGATCCGGTTCAGCAGTTGCGTGACGAGATACCCGATTGCGAGACCAACTAGCGTCCCAAGTCCCATCTCGTAGATGAAGGACAGAATACCCGCACCGATCGAGAACGATTCCGGCGCTAACGCAAAGGACGTGAACAAAATCGTCAGGAAGACGGCCATCGGATCATTCGTTCCGGACTCCGCTTCGAGCGTATGTTTGACTTTTGGATCGACCGGTCGTCCACTAAGCAGGGAAAAGACAGCGGCCGCATCGGTCGAGCCAACGAGCGCGCCGATCAATAATGCGACCGGCCAAGAAAAATCAAGTAGTAGATACGCGACGATCGCAATGATCCCCGTCGTCGCAAGGACCCCGACGGTCGCAAGCGACAGAGCGGCAGGGAGGATTTTCCGAAAGTGTGTCCACTTCGTATGCAAGCCACCGTCAAACAGAATCAGGACGAGCGCCATCGTCCCAAAGAGACGGGCTTGCTCGAAATCACCAAAGTTGATGATTCCTGTGACATCTGACCCTGCGACGATCCCGACGACGACGAACAGAATCAACGTCGGTACATTTAACCGGACGGCGAACTTCGTCGTGATGATCGCAATCAGTAGTAACGTTCCTGCGACGAATAAAATCGTCCCTTCTTCCATCCGACCACCTCTTTCGGGATAACATGTTCACCTTTTAGTATACGTTACTTTTT
Source organism: Exiguobacterium sp. s168 (assembly GCF_018619035.1). Classification (NCBI taxonomy): domain Bacteria; kingdom Bacillati; phylum Bacillota; class Bacilli; order Caryophanales; genus Exiguobacterium; species Exiguobacterium sp. s168. Next base: position 39,203 of record NZ_JACSNE010000009.1, read on the forward strand.
GAAAATTTCGAAAAATAACGTCAAAACGAGGTGTACAAACGAAAAGAAAAAGGAAAACTAGAAACAGAACTATTTGCGTTCAAAATGGAACACAAGGAGGAAAAGGGATGAACATCTGTATCGTCACGGGTGCCAACTCCGGCATGGGGATGGTCACGATTCAAGAATTATTGGAGCGAGGAGATCGGGTCATCGCTACCGTCCGTTCGCAGAAGAAAGCAACGGCACTCGTGCAATTACTGCGGGAACATGGTGTATCGCACACGCATCTGGAAATCGAGATTGTCCAACTCGATCAACTGGACTCCGTTCGTCGCTTTGCGGATCGTCTGTTTGATTTAGTCGGTCGCATCGACCGCTTGATTTTGAACGCTGGAGTCATGGTACCGCCGTATCATGTTACGAAGGACGGCTTCGAATCACAATTTCAAGTCAACTACTTGAGTCATTTCTACTTGATCGAGCGCTTATTGCCGTTACTTGAAAAAGGAAACGACCCGCGCGTCATCTCGATTTCGTCGCTCGCTGGTGAAGGCGGCTTGATTCGGACCGACGTCGAACTCGAAGCCATCGCCCACGTCAAAAAAGAACACTATAGCCCGATGCGTTCTTACCGCGAATCAAAGCTCCTGCAAATGATTCATATGCGTGAACTGGCAGAGAAGCATGGCGATCGGATCACGTTCGTCAGCGTCCACCCAGGGATCGTCCATACGGATCTGTTCTACCGCGGCAAGTACGGGAAAGTGATGAAGACGTTACTCAAGCCGGTCGCCCAAGTCGGATACTGGACTGGAAAGCTCTATACGCCGGAATACGGTGCGAAGACGGCACTCTACCTCGCAACAACCGACGAGCCGCTTGACAACGGTGGCTACTATGCGGACTCTGCACCCCGTCTCAGCAATCCGATCGTTGAAGACGACGAGTACCGGGCGCAAGTACGGAATCTGTCGCGTCGTTGGGTCGAACTCGTCTAAATACAAAAAAACGACCGGCTCGTGGGAAGCCGGTCGTTTATCCGTTGTGACGACTGGGGGTCAGATTACTTCTAAAAGAATACGTTACATTGAAATAAAATTGTGAAATATGAAAAAAATCACAAAATAATGGGCAAACGTGAAATCTTGAAGCAAAAAGGTTTTCTTCACGCTGTACATTCGTTAGGATAGAGAAGAATTTTTTTGTAACAGGAGGAATAACATGATACGACAAGCTACATCAAAAGACGTTCGAAACATCGCAACCCTACTTGAGCAAAAAGCGCTCTCCCTCAAAGCCAGTGGCAGTAGCCAGTGGTCTGCTTATCTGGAGCAAGACATCGACCAACTCGTCGCGCGAGATTTAGAAGCAGGTCGTTTGTATGTCTTTGAGGATCAGAACGAGCTGCTTGGTTCCGTTGCCCTGCTTCCTTCGCTCGAATGGGATCAATCCTTGTGGGATGATGTAGAAGGTCTGTATATCCATCGAATCGTCGTCAGCGACCGTGCAAAAGGACAGGGTGTCGGTCGAAAACTACTCGAACACGCGATTGCTGTGACAGAGGATGAAGGAGAAATTCTACGACTTGACTGTGTCGCGACGAACGAGTTTCTCAATGCCTATTACGCGTCATTCGGATTCGTCTATCAAGGAACACGGGATGGATTCTCGATTTATGAGTACGAACGCATCGAAGCGACGGCTTGAAGCGGTTCAATCAAGACAACGGTCGTTTCGTTTGGTATGGTAATAGAAAAAGAACGGTTCAAGGAGTGATCGGATGCGATTGAATATCGGCTTCATCGGCTTTGGCAAAAGTACGACCCGTTACCATTTACCGTACGTGATGATCGAGGACAACTATCACGTCACCTGGATTTACAATCGGAAGGAAAAACCGGGGCTGTTCGCATCCTATCAGGATCGACTGCCGGATGCCCGTTTTACGACGGATCTGTCCGAAATGCTCGCTGACCCGGCACTTGATGTCGTCGTCATCAATACACCACCGGCGACACATTTCGAATACGCGTTGCTCGCGCTGCAACATCAAAAGCACGTTCTCGTCGAAAAGCCATTTACGGTGACGGAAGAGGAGACGAAGCGTCTATTTGCAGAAGCACATGCGCAAGGCGTCAAGATTCTCGCCTATCAAAACCGACGTTACGACAGCGACTTCCAAGTCGTCGCGCAAATCATCCGTTCCGGGAAACTTGGTCGTCTCGTCGAGGTCGTCTCGCAATTTGATCTATTCCGCCCAGAAGCGGCGTCAGCTGATGCGCGTCACGAAAACGGTGCGCTTTACGGACTCGGCGTCCATACGCTCGATCAAATCATCGCTTTGTTCGGAAAACCGGACAAGGTCGCCTTTGACGTGCGCAGTGTTCGACTGCCGCATAATCCAGACGACGCGTTTGCGATTGATCTCTATTATCCGGAGCTCAAGGTCAGCGTCCGGACGAGTCATGTCGCACTTGCCCCGGCACCCCGGTGGATGTTACACGGCACGAACGGCACGTTCATCAAACAACACGTCGACCGGCAAGAGCTCGATTTGAAAGCGAACTACTTCCCAGGAGAAGAGGGATTCGGTGAGGATTCAGAAGACGATTATGGGCGTTTGATCTATCACGATGAACACGGTCATCTGCAAGACGTCCGGATCCCGAGTCCTGTTGGTGATTACGGTAAAATGTATCGCGCCTTTTACCGCAGTATCGTCGAAGATGCACCGCTTCCGGTGAAAGAAGAAGATACCTTGTTTGTTGCCCACCTGCTCGAACAAGCTTTTGCGCAACCGTCACCTTATATCTTGACGATCCAAAATTAAATTTTAATTTGATTGCAGGTTGATGACAACTCGACTGTGCCCATAGGCATGGTCGGGTTTTTTTGATATAAAGAACAGGTGCATTCCTTATTTTTCAGATTTTTCTAAAGAAATGTTGATTATTTTTTCAAAAAGTTGGGAATAAGGGAATGTCTCACTAAATCAAAACATAGGGGGTCTATCATGAAACGATTCTTATCCGCATTGCTCGTAGCGGTTGTCATCGTTGGCGTACTCAGCCCTTCGTTGATCGCTGAGGCCGCGACGAAGTTGACCGTGACGACGGATGTCTTGCGCGTCCGCGAGAAACCGTCGACATCGAGCAAGATTCTCGGTAACGTCTACAAAGGGAACGTCTACACATCAAAGGGAACGTCCGGCAGCTGGTATAAAATCAGCTACAAATCCCGCACAGGCTACATACACAAGAACTACGTCAAATCGTCTTCGTCGAAATATACGTCGACGGGAACGAAGTATACGACGGTCGGCACACTCAACGTCCGTACGGGTGCTGGAACGAAGTATAAAGTCGTAGGACAGCTGAATAAAGGGGTTGCCGTTGCGACATACGGCACGTCAGGGAGCTGGACACGGATTCTCTACAAGGGAAGCTACCGCTATATCTCGACGCAATACGTTTCGAAGTCAAAACCATCGACGACGACGAAACAGTTAAATGTTCCGTACTACAATCAATATTCACTCGGGTATCCATCTGGCTGTGAGTTCGTCTCGTTGAAGATGGCACTCGAATACAAGAAAAAAGCCGTTTCTGCTGCGTCACTCTATAATCAAATGCCGAAAAGCATGAAGAACGCGACGTATAAGAACGGGAAGTATTACTGGGCAGATCCAGAAAAAATGTTCACGGGGAATCCAGCCGGCACGCTCGATTACTACAAGAACTGGGGCATCTATCCGAAAGGGATCCTACCACTTGCGAAAAAATACCGCAGTGGTGCCGTTGATATCTCGAAACAAGGCGTCTCGAAAATTGAGAGTGAGATTCGTAGCGGTAACCCGGTCATCGTCTGGGCAACGGTCGATTTCAAGAATCCATATGGCTACTTCTCTTGGATCAAACCGGACGGTAAAACATTCACAGGTTACCGGAACTATCACGTCATGCTCGTGACAGGTGTCTCAAGCGGTTCGTTCTACGTCTCGGACCCATACCGCGGCAAGTACAGTGTCAGTCGCTCGCAGTTCACATCCGTTTTCAATCAAACGGGACAATATGCGTTATCTGTTCGTTAAACCCTCATCCGGTCGCTCCCACGCGACCGGATTTTTGTCATTTTCAGGCATATCGATACGAAATCTACTGTAAAATGAAGGAGTTCACCTGCTAGGTGTGTAAAAGAATGACAATGTATCCATGAAAGGAAGTGAAGAGATGGAAGATCCACGGATCACGCGTCTCGAGCAGGAGGTCGCGGCGTTACGACAACGAGTAGCTGCCCTTGAAGGACAGCACACTTCGCCTGTCGCACCTGAACCGAGCGAACCAGAAGTGAGTACGGTCGCTCGCCCAGCCCCGCGCCCTGCTTATACGAAACGAAAACCGGTTGTTCCTCAACCAACATTTAAGGAAAAACGCTCCCGCGAAGAATGGGAACAGGTCATCGCGACCGTCTGGTTACCCCGGATTGGAGCGATATTCGCTGCACTCGGAGCCTTGTTCCTGTTCTCCTACGCCTCGGTTGCCGGTCTGATCAGTCCGCCTGTCCGCATCGGAAGTGGGGTATTGATCGGTCTACTCGTCATCGCCCTTGGAGAATACCAGTATGAGAAGAAACGACGCGAGCTCGGGGTCGGACTCGTCGCGACCGGTACGATCGTCGCGTTGGCGGCACTGTTCGCCGGGATGGCCTTATATCAATTCTATCCACCGTCTTTAGCCTTCTTACTTGAGCTCGTCGTCGTCTTCATCGCGTACGGTCTGATGCTCTGGATGCGATCGCAAGCCTTACTGGTCCTCGTATCCATCACCGGTTTCTTATTACCGTATCTACAATTATCGGACGAGCCGAACTTACCGCTCTTCTTATTGTACGAAGTCGTCTTGTTCGCAGCGATCTTCTTTGCCGTTGACCGACTGAAGGCAAAGAAAGCGTTCGTCTTCGCTTGGGTGATCTTTACGATTGCACTCGCGTTTGGATTGTTGTCGTTGACGCTCTCACGGTACGACGATGGTGTCCCGAAACTCGATGAATGGTCTCTCTTACTTGCGACATTCTTCGGTTACGGCGCAACGTCTTTCGTCGGACGACGGATCCAGTTTCAGCCAAACGCCCCAAGCTGGCTTGCTGGTGTTGTCGTCTTGCTGACGTTACTGATTCTTGATTGGTCGTTCGGGACGCTAATCGCGATTCTGTTTGCTGGCGTTGCCTATGTGCTTGCTGATCGATTAAAGGATTCGGCGCAAAACGGCGTCGGTCACGTTGCCTTACTCGTCGCCGTCCTCTTGATTCCGGCAGATGCCATCAGCTGGACGTATCAACTGCGCTACTTCTTGATTGCCGGGTTGATCGCCGCATTTTGGTTCGTTCCGCGGGCGCGGATGCCGCATCAACGGTTGTTTAACGTCGGCTTGTATGTCGTCTTCATCTTTTCTGCCGTCGTTGATTATGAATCCTATCAAAGCTTAGGTCTGTCTTACGCCTTGACGGTGCTCGCTATGGTCATTGCTTCGACAGCATTCGTCTTGCTCCTTGTTCAGACACATCGTGATCCGGTCTGGAAAGGGTCATGGCAACTTGTTCTCGTCTTAGCTGCGATCGGTGTCTTTACGACCTATACGTTGATTATCATGGAGTTACCGTTCTACCGCGGTCTTGAAGAAACGGCGCGTAGTACGACGTTGTCCGCTGCCTATATCGTCCTCGCACTCGTCCTTGTCGCGATCGGTCGGATGCGGACGTCGTCGACGTGGCGATTGTCCGGATTGTTGCTACTGACGATCAGTGCCGTCAAGCTTTTACTGTTCGATTTGTCGTTCCTGAGCTTATTCCAAAAAGCGTTCGTCTTCATTGGCTTCGGGATCGTCACATTCATCATTTCACGGACGTACTTCAAAAAACGAAAAGAACAAGCATAACGAAGCGCTTGAATCGGTTGAAATGAACCGGTTCAAGCTTTTTTAATTGCGCAAAATTTTTTATTGATAACGATTATCATTGTCGTCTATACTATTTAAGGAACTGACTTAATTAGTAACAGGGGGAACTATACATGAAACAAGCATTATTGATGACAGGGGCGCTCGCCGTCGTTTTAGCAGGTTGCAGTGAAGCGAAACAAGCGGAGACACCGGCACCAAAAAAGACGAATTTTGATCAGGTCGTCACGGATTACCGAACGTATGCGATCAACGAAATCGATACGTTCGTCCGCGAGACGGAAAAGTTCACCGATGCCGTACAGGCTGGCAAACTCGAAGATGCGAAAGCGTTGTACGCGCCAACACGGATGCACTACGAACGTGCAGAACCAATCGCGGAAGTGTTCGGTGACCTCGATCCGAAAATCGATGCGCGAGCAGGCGACGTTAAAGCGTCGGAGTGGGGTGGCTACCACCGGATCGAGCAAGGGTTATTTGAAAAGGGAACGACAAAAGGCTATGAAGCATACGCGAAACAATTGATGAAGGACGTTCACTTACTGCGGGCGAAGGTCGAGACGGTCGAGGTGACACCAGAATTACTCGTCACGGGGGCGACAGATCTGTTAAACGAAGTCTCGACGTCAAAAGTGACAGGCGAAGAAGACCGCTATTCACATACGGACTTATATGACTTCGCGGCAAACGTCGAAGGGGCTGAGAAGATCTACGAACTGTTGAACCCGGCGCTAAAAAAACAAGATGCGGCGTTATCAAAAGAGATCGCGGATCGCTTCAAGGATGTCCACGCGTTACTCGATGCGAAAAAACAGGGTGACGGCTATGTCCTCTATACGAGTCTCTCGAAACAAGACGTCAAACAGATGAGTGTCGCCATCAATGAACTTGCGGAACCGCTCTCGAAAATGGGCATCGTACTGGAGGGATAAGCATGAAACCAATCCAAGAAGGTGTCACGCGGCGTGACGTCCTGAAGGTCGCAGGCTTGACGAGTCTCGGGGCCGCCCTGTATGCCAGTGGTCTTGAAAAGTTCCTCCCGCGGACATTGACTGTTGAAGCAAGTGACCAAGAGCCGTTCTACGGAACGTATCAAGCGGGAATTCTGACACCCCCACAAAATCACGTCCAAGTCGTGGCGTTTGATATCAAGACGGAGCGACGCGATGAGTTGGTCGATTTATTAAAACGCTGGACGCGGTTATGTGCCAGACTTGCTGCCGGTTTACCGTACGGCGATTCCGACTCCCGTTACGTGCCACCAGAAGATACGGGGGAAGCGGACGGATTATCTGCCGGTCACTTGACGTTTACGTTCGGGTGCGGTCCAAGTCTGTTTGACGGTCGTTTTGGCATCCGTCATAAACGACCGGAAGCGCTCCAAGCGTTGCCGACGTTCGACCTCGATCGTTTAGACGAAAAATGGAGTGGAGGCGACCTCGTCGTCCAAGTCTGTGGTGATGATGCGCAAGTCGTCTTCCATGCGATCCGTAACCTCGTCCGTGTCGGGCGCGGAACGGTCGCGATGCGATGGTCCCAAGCTGGTTTCCAGCGCAGCAAAGCAGCAGATGCCTCTGGTGGAACCCCGCGCAATCTATTTGGCTTCAAGGACGGTACGGGAAATCCTGACGTCTCGAAGAAGCAGGTCCGGAAAGAATCGCTCTTTTGTCAGTGGCAAGACGGGACACCGTGGTTGACGAACGGCTCGTTCCTTGTCGTCCGTCGCATTCAGATGCATCTCGAAGTCTGGGACCGGACGATTCTAAAAGAGCAAGAACGGACCTTCGGACGCGAGCGTGCTTCCGGGGCGCCGCTCGGCTCAACAGACGAGTTCGCTTCCGTCACACCAGCGAAACGACAAGCTCGTGGCGAAGCTGCCTTACCGGTTGACTCGCATACCGCTGTCGCGCATGGAGACGGGAAGACAGCCATCTTACGCCGTTCCTACTCGTATCAGGACGGCATCGATGAAAAGACGGGAGCCCTTGATGCTGGACTGCTGTTTTTATCGTATCAGCGTTCACCGAAACAATTCATCGAGATTCAACGTCGTCTTGCCGCGCAGGATCGATTAAATGAATACATCACGCACCGTGGTAGTGCCATCTTCGCCTGCTTCGGTGGGATTTCGAAAGGAGGCTATATCGGTGATGCGTTATTTGCGTAATCTTGCCCTTTTACTTGTACTCCTTATGGCCGGTCAACACGCGGTGCCTGTCCATGCTGCATCGACGGATGATCTCTATGTCGCGATCGGACAAGCCTTGTCCGCTGTTGCAAGTGAAGATCGCGCGGCACTGAATCAAGCGATCGATGAACTGAATCAAGCATCCAAAGACTTACCGGAACAGCAAGCGGCAATCATGAAAGCTGTCAAACAGGTCGATGCGAAACGGTCGGCAACGTTTCCGGAAGTCCGCGAGCAACTGACAGCACTCTCTGCTGCCGTCCGGAAGCAGGAAGAAGCAACGAAACCGAAGACGGATCCGGTTGCGAAAGCAAAGGTGAAGCAATTGCTTTCGTTGACGAAAGAAATGCGGCAGGTCAAAGCGAGTGACCGTCCGGCAGCGGAGCAACGATTGTTGACCGCATGGGCGACGCACGAGAGTCTTGTTCGCAATGACAGTGTCGGTCACTATGGCAACATCGAGATGGCACTTGCGTCAATCCGGATCGCGGCGGCGCGTGATTCCGCGGATACGAAGGAATGGAAAGCCGCACTTGATCAGTTCGATACGGCCGTTCAGTCTTTCCTCGACGGAGAGAAAGTCCAGGCGAAGAAAACGGGACTGCAGTCGCTGCTGACGCCACTCGAGGAGGCGCAAACCGCACTAGCTGCAAATGATCTGCCGAAAGCAAAAGAAGCGCTTGAAGCGTTTCTGAAGACTTGGCCACGTGCGGAAGGTGAGGTTCGGACACGTAATGAAGGTCTCTATTCCCAGCTTGAATCCGATGTACCACTGTTACTTGCCCGACTGAAGCCGGAAACGCGGGTAAAGACGGCACAAGAACTCCAGTCGTTTGAGAATGCTATCGCACAATTACAAACGAAGACGCATTATACGTTTGTTGATGCAATGCTCGTCATGCTGCGGGAAGGTCTCGAAGCGTTATTGATCGTCAGCGCGCTTGTTGCTTTCGCGCGGAAAAGTCGATCGAAACAAGAAGGGAAGGTTTGGGCAGGCGCCGGGCTTGGTCTGATTGCAAGCAGTCTGTTAGCGCTTATCCTCCAGACCGTCTTCCAGGCCTCGTTCGCAGCGACAGGTCGGGAACAAATTGAAGGCTATACGGGCATCGTCGCGGTCGTTGTCATGTTGTTCGTCGGCTACTGGTTGCACTCGAAAAGCGCCTTCGCCAAACGAAAACACTTTTTGTCGACGCTTTCGACGACGTCCTTGTTCTTCGTCAGCTTCTTGACGATCTTCCGAGAAGGCGCCGAGACGCTGTTGTTCTACATCGGAATGGCGCCGGCGATGACAAAAACTGCTTTGTTGTCCGGGATTGGTCTTGCGATCGTCATCATCGGTCTCGTCTCGTATGCGGTCATTCAGATCGGTGTCCGTTTACCGATCCACCGCCTGTTCCAAGTCGCGTCGTGGTTAATCTATCTAATGGCGTTCAAGATTCTTGGTACGAGTCTGCACGCGTTGCAGCTGACGAACGTCTTACCGATTCATCCGATCAATGGACTCGGAACTGCCGGGTGGATTGGCTTTTATCCGACGCTCGAGACGCTCCTCCCGCAAATCGTCCTGATGATTCTGATTACCTTGTTTACAATCTGGCAAAAGCGGCGCACAGCAGCAATCCAGACTGCTGCTTAATCCATTTTTCAATTTCAGGTTTCAACTATTATGTTTCGGGTATAACTTCTTATCAGCAGCTTGCTGCATGAAAGAGAGGGATTTTTATGCTTGAAACACGCATCGTACGAAACATGACCGCTGTCGACGCAGAAGTGACGAGCCTCAAATCAAGTGGCTATTCGAATAAACAGATTTACATCTTTGCGAAGGACGAAGAACTCGCAGAACGTATCGCAAATGACACGCAGACGTTACCGTACCGTGTGACAAAGAAGTCATTCTTTGAGACACTACTATCGGCCGTCCGGAGCAACCGAAACGACCGGATCGCGCAGTTGTCCGAGCTTGGCATGACGAAGGATGTCGCTGAGGACCTAGAAGATGAAGTCCGACACGGTCGGATCGTCATCGTCGGTTCGAAATCCGATTTACTGAATCCAGCGTTCGCGGCGTCGTACGTGACGGATGAAGCAACCGATTATGGTGCTGGCGTACCGAAACTCGAAGACGAGGAAACGACGACGACGTTACCAGCCGATCAAAACGTCAAGTTAAAAGATGAATGATACATAAGCCTTCTGTTTCTCAGCGTAGAGACAGGAGGCTTTTGTTTAGTCTGCTCATGGAAGGGAATTGGAAAATGAGAGGAGGAAAGACGATGCAATTCTTATATGTCGGTTATTATGATGCTGAGCGGATGGATGCTTTATCGAAGGAAGAGATCGATGCTTTGATGTCGCGTTGTGATGCGTTAATGGACACCTTTAATGAAAAAGTCAACATCCTATCAGACTGGCACCCTGGTCTTACGACAAAAGCATTTTACTGGCAGGATGGGGTCGTACAGAGGAAAGTAGAACCGGATCGAACGCATGGGGAGCAGATCGGAAGTTTGATCGTCTTTGAAGCACGTGATTTGGATCAGGCAATGGAACTGGCTTCTCTTCACCCAACGACGCAAGTCGCAGAAGGGGAAGCTTACGGGTGGCGCGCGGAAGTCCGTCCGTTATCCGGTACCTCTTGATGTACGGGTTATGGACGACATTTACGATTCAAGCTCGACTATGACACGTCCGTTGCTCGAACATGCTGAATGTGTACTCGAAGATCAACCGTGTGGCGACAAAGGGCTCATGTAAACCAAAACCCCTCCTCTAGTCGAGAAGGGGTTGAATGCTGTTAGGTTGTCTTCCACTCGATATCGATGACGTCCGATGCTCGCACCATCCGGCGCATGCCTGTCGATGTGACGAGTTCGATCGTTCCGCGGTCATGAAAAATCGCTTGGATCGAACCGGATACCGTATCGAGTTGTTTTAATCGTACGTGGACCGTCTGTCCGGTCCGGACTGCACGTTCCATGATGTGTTGTAAGGAGAGGCGATCACGGACAATCGTCTCTTCGCGTGATTGATACAGATGCTCAAGATGAAGGATATGCTGGCGTGAAGTCAGTTGTTTCCACTTGCGATTCGATCGTTTTTTAGATGCGAACATGGCTGACCACCTCCTGAATTGAGTCGTACGCTAAACAGTCGTGCACTCTGCTTCAGATAATTCCCTTCACGAACCGTGCTTAAACACGTGCTCCTGATATTTTTTCACGAAACGCTTCGATTGCCGCAATCGCTTCTTGATCGCGCTCGACCTCACCCGGTGCATTCCCTTCAGCAAGAATCGCTGTCTCAAGCGTCGCGCCAAGGAACGATGCGATATGCTCGAACTGCGTGACGAGCGCTTGTCCTTTAACGCGTGGATTGTCTCCTCCGACCGCGATCAAGTGGAATCGTTTCCCCGCCATCCGGCTTTTGAAGTCGAGCTCTTCGTCGCGCAGTGACTCGCTGAATCGATCGATGAATAGTTTCATCTTCGTCGACATCGAGTACCAGTAAATCGGAGTAATGAACAGGATGTCATCGTGAAGAAGCATCTCTTCGACGATCCGGCGATAGTCATCACCGATCGGCAAAAAGCCTCCGTGATGACGGCGGTCTTCGATCGGCTGAATCGAGACGTTCGCCAAATCGACAGCAACATGAGGGATGTCTTTCAATGCTTGTTCCGCGAGCCATTCACTGTTTCCTTTTCGTGAGCTACCAAAAATCGTATACATAACGTGCATCTCCTTTTGAATTCGATTGTTCTATTCTATTCCAAACTGCACTGTCAATACACCGATATGCTCACAATTGGTTTTGAATAAGGGTTTTGCGGAAAAAGACAAGAAGACGAAAAACAAATAGGGGAGGAACAGTCGAATGGAGAGAAGCACGCTCATTGCGCTAGAAAAACACTTATATGCCATCCACCTCGAGATGGATGGACTGGCGCGACACATTACGAAACAATTGATTCATTTGAGCCAAGTGGCTGCATCCGTCGAACATTTTCGACGGATGAGCTTTGATATCTATAAACATCGGACGTCACTCGAGCAGATCCCGTCACAAGTCTTGTATGAGACGGCACTCGATTACGAAGATTGGCTTGAGGAAGAGTTTGATGAGATTCCTGCTAGCTGGCAACTGGCGACAAAAGAAGAAGAGGCACTCGAGCAACTCTGGTGGTTCGAATTCTCGCGAATTCAAGCGGAGCTCGAAGAATGGCTCAGTCTTTATCTGATTCGCCGGATTCGAGAAGACGTTCGTTATATGCCGCCAGTGATCGAGAAAAATGCCTATGCTTTATCAGAAGATGCCCGCCATGTTTTTTGGCGTCTCTTACAACGTTCCGTCGCGAAGCCTTCATCGAAGATCAAAGCGAACCAATTGTCATGTCGAATGGGCATCGCTGAGATTGCCCGTTGTGCCCGACTTAATCAAGACCGGACGCGTCGTGCGATTGGTGAACTGACGCGTCGTGGTCTGATTGCGATCGAGGAGGATGATGAAAAGCTAAAAATGCGGCTCCGCCTTCAAGTCATCTGATTGAAGGCGATGAACCGTTCGATCATCCGTTCATCCCGACGTGCGGATGGACCGATCCAGATCAGGTGACCGGGACTTTTCGATTCAATGAACTGCGCGTGAGGAATGCTCCGTCGTGCGTGATCCGCATGCTCGAACGGAACAGCACGGTCTGACTTCGAATGGACGATCAATACGGGACACGTGACGGCTTCAAGCCGTTCTCGTTCGATGTCTTGTGTGATATCAAACAAGACACCTCGCCCAGGACCATTTTGGAGACCAACTTCATACAACAACGATGCATCCGTCTCACTAATATGAGTACGGATTGTTTCGCGTGGTAAAAGACTCGTCATCTCGACCATCCGAACCGCTGCTTCTTCAGGAAACTTGCGAATCTTATCCTTCACGTATGTCCAGAGCCCCCACTGGATGAACTGTAAAGGACGTTGTAAGACCGGTTGTATCAGAAGCCGGTGATAGGGAAGCGAGATCCGGTGTGTCATTGCACACGCTAAGACGAGAGCATGAACGCCTGGATCCATTCCAGCAAGCGCGATTGCTGTCGGTCCACCTGCAGAGATGCCGTAAACGGTGTACTGTTTAATCTGGCGGGATGTCAGCCACTCAGCGTAGAACGTTGCAAGTGCCTCCGGACTATCAGCGAGCTGAAGTGGTGTTCTTCCATATCCCGGACGCGATGGCACGATGACTCGATATCCTGCAGCAATTAATTTTTCGACATGGTAGACTTCCCGGTAATCCGACTGCGTACCATGAATCAAAAGAATGACGGGACCACTTCCGCTATCCCGGTAATCAAAGCGCTGACCGTTCCATTCTGCAATATAATGCATCCAAATTCTCCTATCTCTTAATTATTACCATTTTATTGTTAATCTCGAATTTATTTTCATGTATACTGTAAAGTATAACCAAACCATTGTGACTTAGGAAATGAGGATGCGTAGTGTCAAACGAAAAATTAACGAACCGTGACCGCTTACTTGCTGTACGAGAAATCTTCGAACGTCAGTCGGATGAAGACCATACGTTGACGCTTGAGGAATTGAGCATGGAACTCTCGAAACGAGGATTGATCGAGAAGTTATCCCGAAAATCGTTGAAGGATGATATTGCGGCACTTGCCAAATCAGGTTTCGACGTCGTGGCGGAAGAGACGAAGAATGGGCTTGCCATTCCGTATCATCTCGTCAGTCGTCCTTTTGAGCATCATCAGCTCCGATTGCTGGTCGATGCCATCGCCAGTGCAAAGTTCATCTCGGAAAGTGAGACGACGTCGCTCGTTCAAACGATTCAGTCGTTGACGAGTGATAAGATGGCGGAATCACTCCAACCGGTGCTACATACTGTCAAAAAACCAAAAGGAATGACGTCGCGCTCGATCGATACAATCCAGAAAGCAATTAGCGATGGTTTCATCATCAGTTTCCAGTACCAAGGAAAGTTTAACGAACGGACGCGAAAGTTCGAGTTACGGAAGGATGGCGAGCATTACCTCGTTTCTCCGGCTCATCTGTTGATGGATAACGGAAATTACTATTTGATTGGACGCGATGAGCGGATCAAAGAGATCCGAACGTACCGGGTCGACCGAATCGTCGATTGTAAAGCGTTCGAACCGATGGAAGAACCGGTCCATGTCGAGCCGAGTTACTTAAGTAACATGTTCAACATGTACGGGGGAGAGAACGAGCAATTGACGCTTAAATTCCAGGAGAGTCTGATGCCAACCGTCGTCGACCGGTTCGGAACGGATATCCGCTGCCGTCGTCTCGATGACCTCTGGTTCGAGGTCAAAGTCGATGCGCTCTTTTCCGACGGTTTCATGATGTGGCTGATTCAGTTCGGCAACCAGGCGGAAATCATCGCGCCTGTCGAACGGCGGGAGACATTCAAGAACAAGGTGGCAGGTCTTGCGACGATGTACCAAGTCGAAACACCTGCTCTCTAAGGGCTAAAGCAAGGTTCACTTGACCGTGGATTTTGCTTTTTTAAATTGTCGAGAAAAAAACTTTTTGTCGTTTTTTGTCGGATATTCATATTTGAATATTTTAAGCGAATAGTTCCAGTTACTATTAAGGGTATCTGATACTTATGTAGGAGGAACGACATGCAACAGATGGAAAAAAGCCAATCAAACGGGATGCGGAAACTAGCTGCTTTCCTCTTCTTCGTTTGTCTATCCTATACATCGTGGTACTTATTCTCACTTTTTGTCTTTCATCTCGTGTTTCCAGAAGATGTCGTGACATCCTTAGATATCGTCGTGTTCGGATTCAGTCCGGTCGTCGCTCTTGTCGTCACCATCGGCTCGCTACGCTTGATCGAACGACGCATGAAACCTAAATTCACACCCCTTTTATTCATCGGATATACGCTCTCGACAAGTATCTTGATTTATTACGCGATCGTGAACGAACTTCTGCCCCAACTGTGACTTGCAACTCCCTAACAATTGGCATATGCTACGCTTATAGTTTGCTAGGTAAGGGGGGATACGATGAACGCACAGTATATCCTCGACTGGATGCCGCTCGTGATTCCTGTCGGTGCCATCGTCTTTATTGTCGTCATTGCAAAAAAAGCTTCGAAAATCGATGCTGAAAAGTAAGGAGACTCCAATCAGGGAGTCTTTTTTTATTGGCTTCTGTTGGTACTTTATTCACGCGATTTCCCTATTGTGCAAAAACATAACGTCACCCATTTCTATGGTATAAAGGAACTAGGCGAAAGACCTAATATTAGGAAATCATGGAGGGACAGATGAGACAAAGAACCGTCATGACTTTACTTGCACTCAGTCTACTGCTTACCGTATGTATGATGAAAAAACCAACGTTGACGCCAAAAGCCAGTACCATCGATCTCACCATCGCCGTCGTCGGAACGGCTCCAGTTCTTACGCAATCACCGGACTTCCACTCGATTGATCTGCAGGAGATCAAAGGAGATTTACGACGATACGACGCCGTCATGATTATGCCGGAGTACTTACATCAGGCAGCGGGACGTGACTATGCTACAGTCTACCGGAAGGCGCAGATTCCCTTTTTCTTTATCGGCTCTCAAAAATCCATCGAACCGTTTCTTGATCCGAGTCTATCCTATGAGGAAAGCATCTCGGTGCCGAATCCGACGTTTGCGGCTGGTATGCTCTATGACGATACACAAGAGACGACCTGGTTGTTTGGTGAGGGAATCGAACGACTGAATCGGTCAGAGCAACTGAAGATCTATCAATCGATCTTTCAAACGATTGAACAGAGTCACTTAGCAAAGTAACGCTTGAATGAAACAGACCGAAGCGCTCGGAAGTACATCTACTTCCAAACACTTCGATCTGTTTTTTCGTCAATCGAGTTGTTTCGTCGGGGCTAAGACGATTTCCCGGATGTTGACATGTTGCGGTTGCTCGAAGGCGAATAAGACAGTGTCCGCGACGACTTGCGGATCGAGTCCACCGTCAATCGACTGTTTCCATTCGTTGTAGCCGTCCTTAATCGCGTCACTTGTCGTATGACCGAGCAGTTCTGTCTCGACGACACCTGGTGCAATCGTCATGACGCGGACACCATGGGACGCGACTTCACCTCGGACGTTCTCACTCATCGCGTGGACGGCGAATTTCGTGCCGACGTACGCGGCGTGGTCTGCGAACGTCTTTTTACCGGCAATCGAGCTGATGTTGATGATCGTGCCGGTCTTCCGTTTCACCATCGAGGGAAGGACAGCTTGCATCCCGTGTAAGACACCGAGCGCGTTGACGTCAAACATCTCTTCCCATTCTTCCGCATCTTGTGTCTCGATTTGACCGAGTAACATCCGACCCGCATTATTGATGATGGCTTCGACCGGTCCGAACGCTTCCGTCGCGTCTGCTAAAGCAGCATCGAGGGCAGCTCGGTCGGTGGCTGCGACTTGGCGAATCAAGACATCGTCTGAAGCAAGGCTCGCCAGACGATCAATTCGTCGTCCGAGCAATAAGACGCGGTACCCTTTCTGAATGAACGTTCGCGCAATCGCATGCCCGATTCCTGACGTAGCACCTGTGATGGCAATGAATCCTGTTTTCATAATATCGTCTCCTTATTTGATATGATAAATTGAAGATAACAGAGGGAAACCAATCCTAGAAGTACGCACTTTTAGGTCAGTCGGTTACCTTTTGGTAAGGGAGGGAACAGTATGCCGTATCTAAATGAGTTCGATGCGACGATGCGTCAGATTCAAGGCAAATGGAAAGTGATGATCTTGTACGAGCTGCATGAGGAAGGTGCGGTACGTTTTAATACACTGGAGCGTTATATCCAGGACGTCTCACCGAAGACGCTGACACAGCAACTGAAGCAACTCGAACAAGATGGCTTGATTACGCGGACCGTCTACCCGGAGATCCCACCCCGCGTCGAATATGCGTTGAGCGAGAAAGGTGTTTCCTTGATTCCCTTACTCGATGCGATCTGCGACTGGGGTCTTGCGACGACACCACGCAACCAATTGATGCGCACATTATGCGACGAGGAAGCCCCCGCTCCATGAGCAGGGGCTTTTCGTTAGCGTTCGATTTGTTCGCGTACTTGACGGCGGAACGTCTGGATGTCGTAGGCCGGTTCACTTGGACTGAACTCAATCCCGTCAATCAGACGAGCATTTTGCACCGTATCCGGGAACTCGATCCGTGTCAGCCATTCAAGCGTCGTCTCTTCATGGCGTCTTGGGAAAGCTTGCTCGAGCTGAGAAGCAATCTTCAGAAGCGGATGATGACTATGCCGTTTTGGCGCATGTGCCCGTACTTGTTTGGAGTGTTTGACGGTTTGTTCTCTTTCGATTGCTATGACTTTTCGCTTCCGGATGACATAAAGCGTAACCGCAACTAAGATCACCGTCAGAAGTGTCGTTGCGACCCAAATCCAATCCGGTGTTCCTGCCTGGACGGCAGCTTGCTCCACGTCTTGAACACCTTTGATATTCTCTAGCCCCATTGCCCGGTTCGTCATCGTGTCCGCTTCCCGACCAAGTGGTTCCGTCCAAAGGAATAATGAACCGAATGCTTCAAATAGCGGACGAATCGCACTCGTGACGGATCCGACGAGCGCTTCTTTCGTGAGACGGAAGACAACAGCGATGATCAGCCCCGCGCTGAGGACTAACGCGATCGTCGGGAAGATACGCCGCCATTCTGTCATGTAGGTGACGACGAATGGATACGCAATGACGAAGACCAAAATTAAAAATGCGCCAATTGGTGGTGTCACTCCCGGGAAAAATACCATCACGACGCCGATGACCATCGCACTCGTAGCGTAACGCCACGCCGAATCGACCGTATCAAGAAACGCGGTCCAGGCGACGAAGACGAGGGCTAAGACGCTAGCTACGGGAGAGAGGAAAAACAAGGATCCCGCCACGAGTAACTGTAATCCGATTCGAATCGAACGATGTGGTACGAAAGCGAGTGCCGGAAGAGCGAGCGCGAGATAGAACGGAACCGGTAACAGACTCGCAAGGAATATCCACCAGAGAATCATGCGCTCACTCCTTTCTGCCGGTGACCGAGATGTATCTCCGCCGTCGTCGACGGCACACTACGTTGCAATCGCTTCGTGAAGTACCGGCGCTCGAGCGGTAGATCGTATTCGGAAATCCGGGCAAGGCATTCCATCGTCCGTAGGAATTGATGTTTTCCCATACCAGACGGAACATGGTACCACTGACCGGATCGGTTGACCATCGAAATCCAGAGGCTGTAGGAAGCCCCTTGTTTCTCGAGTTCACGGATGATCGTCGCGGCACGCGATAATAGTTTCTCGAAGTCCGAGCGGAGGGCGAGTCCGTCTGCGGACAAGCCATCGACGATGACGGCATAATCATGGTTACGTTTCCGGTCATATTGATACGAGTACAGCTTATTCGTCTTCGCATAAGCGGACCAGTAGATCGACTTCGCATCTCCGGAGTAGGGGACGACGGAGTGGAAACTCGAGCGATCGGTGAACGGACTCGAGCGATCAATCGTCTCACCGGGAATCATCCGCTCATTCCACTCGACTGACGCTGGTGCAAAGTCAGGGAAGACGTGACCCAGCTCTTGGATATCAAGCGTCACATAGATTGTGATCAAATGAAACGGATCCGAGATCATGACGTCAAACGACTGAATCCGAATCGTTCCTCGGTGAGCGGCAATGACATCGATTGAAAACGGCACAATTGTCTGTTTGCTGACATATAAGTGTTGACGCCAAAATTGACTACTCGCATCAGGAAGCTTGATCTGATCCCCGAGCAACCCAGAGATCGTGATGCGACCGAGTGGTAACTTCGTTGGGTTCGACAATTCGAACGGTATCTGGATCGTTTCCTCTCGAAAAGCGCGAACCGTCTCAAGGAGGCGGACGCGAATTCGCTTCGCAACGTATTCGAGATAATACGGCATCACCCAGCCATATAATGTATAGGCGAGTAATAAAGCCGCAATCCAGACAGGACCATAGAGTCCCACGATGACGCCGCTTGCACCTGTCATCGTAAGAATGATGAGGTTAAAGCCTTTTGGTATGATCAATTGCATGATTACACCTCAGTCGGAACAGTGAGTGAATCGAGGACCTGCTCGACGAGACGTTCGTTCGATAGCTTCAGCGTCGCTTCGAGCGTTAAGACGAGACGGTGGGCAAGCAATGGCGTCGCCAAGTGCTTGACGTCCTCTGGTGTGACGTACGTCCGCTCCTGCATCCAGGCCCGTGCTTTTGCTGCTTTTAAGAGTGCGAGCGTCGCTCGTGGACTCGGTCCGATCTCAACGTCACGATGGGCGCGGAGTGCGTCACAGACATCAAGTAAGTAGTTTTCGACGCTATCCTCGATTGAGACGGCAACGACTTCCTCTTTCCAGTCATTGAGTTGTTCGAGCGGAATCTGTAGTTCGGCTGCTGTTAAGTGTGCTCCACGTAATAACGCCTTCTCCGCTTGACGTGTCAGCGGGGCGAACGACAATTTGAACAAGAAACGGTCGAGTTGGGCATGCGGTAATGGGAACGTACCATGTCCATCAAATGGATTCTGTGTCGCGATGACAAGAAAGTGTTGCGGTAATGTATAAGATGTATCCCCAATCGTCACTTGTCCTTCCGCCATCGCCTCGAGCAATGCTGACTGTGTCCGTGGAGTCGTCCGGTTAATCTCATCGACGAGGACGATATTCGCGAACAGTGGACCAAACCGTTGTTCAAACGATCCAGTCAGCGGATTGAACAGCTCCATTCCAAGTAGATCGGTCGGTAACGTATCCGCTGTACATTGAACACGTGAGAACTTCGCTTCGAGTGTCTGCGCCAGTGCTTTTGCTAATGTCGTCTTACCGGTCCCCGGACGGTCTTCGAGCAAAACGTGGCCCTCTGCGAGCAAGCCCATCAATAAATGATCAATCACATCGTCCTGACCAAGGACAGATTGTTTGAGTGATGTCCGTAACGTTTGAAACATGGATGATTCCCCCTTTAAGATGCATCGTATTTCTAAAGTGTACGAAAATTCAGAAAAAACCGCTAGTGATTTTCCAGGAATCACGCATAAAGAAATACGTCTATCTTTTATACTACCAGTTTCATCCAAAAGTTTCGTGGAATATCAAAAAAATTGAAACAGGATTATGAAGTCACTTAGCGAATAGAAGGATATAGTCATTAGAATAGGGGGGATGGACAGATGAAACCACATACTACCGAATCGAACTCCACTCTAAACCAGCAACAAGATGTTGCTCACAGTCCTATCGACGAGTATCAACGGATTGTTGCCGGAGGACCTCCGAATCGCCGAGCCTTTGCCGCGATTCGTCGGCTCCCATTCGGATTACGTTTGCTGACGTATACGATCGGTTCCTTATTCACAGCAGGTATCATTGCTGGACTCGTCATCAGTCTACTCGGTTAAAAAAGACTCCCTCAGCGTTCTGAGGGAGTCCCATCATTCTTCAAAGAGATCATCCATCAAATCGGTGATCTCTTTTTTACGTGCGTTCGTCTCATCGCGTAAGATCCGAATCGAACGTCCGGTCCAGTCAAGTCGGTCGCCGATCGTTGCCTGGCGCGGCAAACGACTTTTCGGTAACGTGATTGTCTCGCGGTCGTCGGTTTCGCAAATCGCTAGATCGTCTTCAAAATCAGCTAGGGTCAATCGCATCTGATGCACCTCCACGTCTCGTTATTCCGGTCGTAAATCGGTCCGGTTCGATTCCTTGATGCCGTCACCGGTCGAGATATACTGAATCGTTCCACTTTGATCGGTCCGGTCAATCGTGATCCGTTCTGCTTTCAGTTCCTGTAAAACGGAGGGACGTGGGTGACGATAGGCATTGTCCTGCCCGGCTGAGATCAAGGCACGCTTCGGATCAACGGCTTGTAGGAAGGGTAGGGAGGACGATGTGTCTGCTCCGTGATGCCCAAGCTTCAGGACATCGGCGCTAAGATCGGTATCCGACTCGAGCAATTGTCGTTCCGTCCGGATCGGTGCGTCGCCCATGAAGAGGAACCGATCCTGTCCATGTTCGACCCGCAGGACGGCACTCCAACTGTTAAGATCCTGTGTCCCGTCCGTTAGGGGTGCAAGGAACGTAAAGCGTGCAGCTTCACTCGGGATCTCTAGACCCGCCTTAACCGACTTGATCGTCACCCCTTCGCGTTTGACGGCAAGGAGGAAGTCGCGATAGGTCTCTGTCGTATGCGTGACACGCGGGGCATAAACGCTGTCGACCGGAAAGGTATCAAGGACGGTATCGAGTCCACCGATATGATCGGCGTCTGGATGTGTCGCGATAACTGCTGTTAAGCGTTTGACACCCAATTCTTGCAGGTAGCGGACGACATCCTCGCCTTTGCCGTTATTCCCACCGTCAATCAAGACCGCGTCTTCCTTCGTCCGAATGAACGTAGTATCCCCTTGACCGACATCAAAACCATAGACCTCCATTTGTCCCGCGGTTGGGGCAGGGGGCTCTTCATCCCGGGTCGTGTAGAAGATGACGATCAGGCAGAGTGCTAACAGAATCGTTGAGCCCCATTTCAACATGTCGGTTCCTCTTTCTCGAACAGATAGAGCATACCGTTGCGCGGATGACCGAACCGGGGTCCGCGATAACCGCGCCGTTTCAAGGCAGCGCGCATCAGAATCATCATGCCGCCGTGTCCGACGAGTAGAACCCGTTCATCATCCTCGAACATCAATTGATTCAAGAGGACCTCAATCCGCTCATTCGCATCTTTGATCTCCGCTTGAATCCGTTTGCTGAACGGGGCTGCCAGTCGACCGAGGACCGCCCAGCCAAGGAATGGCAAGCGGAGATTCGAGCGAATCGTAGGAAATGGTACCTCCCGTAGTAGATCGGTCACAATGATCTCTTTATCGTAGACGCTTTGTGCCGTCTGGACGGCACGCGGCATGCTACTGGCATAACAGACCGTCCAGTCGATCTGACCGAGCTCGACCGGCTGAATATCAATGTCTGACGTATCATACCGTTCAATCCACTTTTCAATGTCACTGGCACTGATCCAGCCTTTCGTCGGGTATCCCTCCGTCACCCGGTGATGCCTGACTAATCCAATTTGTTTCATATGTCGTGCGACGGTCCAAACCGTCTCCCTCACTTTCATTCATCGTTTACAAAGCGACGCGCATCGCCAGTCCACATAAAATCGCTCCTAAGATACTCAGCAAGCTCCCGATGATGTAATATTCCGCAAAGCGGCGATCTTCAAACTGTTTAAAACGGGCCAGTGCCTTCAAGGCAATGATGAAGCCAATCGCTCCGGTTGCGTTCGTGACGACGAGCAGGGTAATGATCGCCCGTTCGACGAGACCGATATAACGCCCGATCCCGTTTAATTCCGTCGTATAACTGCGGGCAGAATCTTCGACTTCATGTGTGACGGTCCGTGAGACGCCATCGAGTTGCTCCTTACGTGTCACTTTTCGCTCGAAATGCGCTTCGATCAAGCGCGGAGCAAATGGTGCGAGCATCAAAGCAATCCCGTGACCGAGCAACTCCGTCGTCACTAAACTGAAGCACAGAATCCACAGGACCTGCTCGGGTCGCGCGAACGACAACGACCAATCGATTGGAACGAACACCCATGTCAACGCGATAATAATAGCAATATGTAACGCTTGATCGATCCAGTACGCCGCAGCTTGTTTGACGCGACGTTTGAGCGGGGAGGCATCGAGTAGGGCGTGAAACACGAGAATGCTCCCTCCAAGCCATCCGGCGATGTCGAGGGGCAACTGCCCTCGGATGACGAAGAACGCGAGGACAAGTAGCATCAGAGCCGCGTGAATGGCAAGATGTTGGATTAATATGCGTCGGTGTCGATGTTTCAGTTGCGCCATCCGTTTCGTCTGTAATGGAAAATCAGCAAGTAGATGGACAAGGATAAGGCTAAGTAAGACGGTCACCGAATCGCCTCCCAGACTTGGAATTGCTCCAGTGCCTGTGTCAAGGCAGCTTCAAGTCGCTTGCGTTGTTTACGCTGCGAGCGGGAAACGAGTTTTGCGACATTCGCGCGGGCATCCTGTTCCTTGAAGCCCATCTTCAGTCCAATCTCTTCATACGTATCGTCCGGATATTGATCCATCAATCGGTGCAACTCGATTTGACGGTCCGTCTTCCCGAAATACGCTGGATAAAGCATCTCGAGATAGCCATTCAGCAGGGCGGTCGGTAAGTAGGGCGGTCCAGCAAAGGCAATCCGTGACGGAAGCGTCTTCGCCAGTTCCTGTGCTTCAAAGGCATGGATAATCGCACTACCATTGGCTTCTTCTGCTTGTGTCGTTGAAATCGTCTCATATTGACCAAATCCGATCCCGATGTAACCCGGTAATTCTTGATTCAATAAGTGCAGCATGACCGGATAACTAACCGGATAATCCGCAAATACCGCTAGTAAGCTATCACCGGATTTGATTTGGAACGGAACGATACTCGTAGGAAATACCGTATTCAGATCGTTCGCGAGTTCTCGGAGCGCTTGAAGTAATACTTCTTTGCTCGGATAATCGCGGGAGCCTTTGACATCAAACGACAAGGCAACAGCTTGCATGACGATTCCTCCTGTTCATTTGTTGCCACAATAATGGAAACATTTTATTTGTTACCGATAAAAAGGTAACATTTGCGGTGTTACTGTTATTAGAGTAACAAAGAATGAAGAGGAAGACCAACAGGACGATAGACCGATTTTTAAATGACAGGGGGGGGATGAAAAAATCTAGATAAAATATCATTTTTTTATTCAAGTTAACATAACATATATTATCAATAGTTATAAGATTTTGTCTCATAATCAAGGTAAACTTAAGATAGTGAGACAAAACAAAAAACACGGGATTAACCGTGTTTTCGACAATCATACGGACGTGTCCGTTCCAATCGATGAATCAAACGATCCAAGAAAATATGATGACGGCGTTCGAGTTGCGTGATCCGTTCGAGTGGCAACCACGCGAAATCAAAGAAATCACCGCAATCCTGACCGTCACCAGCCACACAATGCGTCCAGCGGTTCTCTTGGCATTCGATGTGCGCATGGTAGAAATACGTGTAATGGACCCGCATTCGCTCTGGGTACCGCATCTCTTCTTCGCCGATATACTGGACGGATGCTAACGAGAGACCACTTTCCTCAAGCGTCTCACGGACAGCCGCTTCCTTAGCGATTTCAGCATCTTCGATCGTACCTGCGGGGATCTGCCAATCACTCTCAGGAGCCGATTGTGGATGAAAAACAAGTAGTTCCCATCCGTTAGGTTTTTCCCGAGTGATATAGATTGCTACTTTTTCGCGACGTCTGAATTTCATCTTCATCACCTCTCCAAGGTCGGCAGATTGCACAACAAGCAGCTAAAGGGACGGTCCCGTAGCTGCTTGATCAATTGACGCTATAAGCAAAGCTGCGGAGACGCGTGACCCGACGCTTGTTCGTGACGAATCGTGACCTGACTATTTCTTCTATTGTAGCCGTTATTGGTCAGTGTTTCAATTTGTAAACGATATTTATAGCGATAAATCTCAAAATTCCGAGCGTTCGTCTCAAAATCCCCTTCTCCTGCCCCGTTAAATCTAAAAAAGCTCCCCCGTTAACCGGAGGAGCTGCATTTTATCGTGTATACCAGTCAAGCAATGGACCAAATTTCTCTTCATCGTAAGCAAATGAACCGTTCGACAAGCGGTCGAGGAACGATAACGAACCAATTTGGATCGTTTTCTCTTGCTCTTTCCCGCTGAGGACCAATTCTTTCGCTTGTGTGACGTCGATCAGTGCTGCGACTTGGTGTGGTTTCGATTTCAAATCACGGAGCAACTGTAAGCCACGGAGCGCACGGCTCGAGACTTGGAACTGATCCGCGAGACGCATCTTCTTCAAAGCACCGCGTTGCGTCAAGAGGACGATCTGTGGTGCTTCCTTGAAGCCGATCGCACCCGCAACGACATCCTGATCCTTCAGGTTGATCGCCTTGACACCGGCAGCTCGGACACCAACGACTGGGACGTCGTCTTCCGTGAACCAGAGCCCGAAGCCGTTCTGTGTCGCGAGGAACAGGTCGGTCTGACCCGTTGAGACCTGCGCATACAAAACTTCGTCGTCTGCCTTCAGACGGACGCCTTGGAGCGGTTTTGACTTCCGCTGCGCGTTGTAGTCACTCAGTTTCGAGCGTTTGACCATTCCTTGACGAGTGACGAACAAGCAATGCTGTGCTTCGTCGAACGAACGGACGAGATCAGCGGAGAGAACCCGGTCACCCGGTTCGAGTGGGACGAGGTTCGCGACGTGTTGACCGCCATCCTTCCATTTCGTATCCGGTAATTGGTGGACCGGAATCAGCAAGTAATTCCCGCGAACGGTCCAGACGATCAAGTGGTCGGTCGTCATCGCTTGCCCTTGGAGCAACGGACGATCCTGTTCCTTCAAGTCCGGCAAGTCGTTCGAGGCCCCGAACGAACGGAGCGACGAGCGTTTGACGTAACCGTTCTTCGACAGGAAGACCATCGTTTCCTCGACGGCAATCATGACTTCCGTCTTCAGCTTCAGTTCTTCGACTTCCGCTTCGATCGTCGAACGACGTTTGTCCGCGACTTGTTCCTTCAAGACCGTCAATTCCTTGATGATCAGACGATTTCGTGTTTTTTCATCGTTGAGGATCTTCTCAAGACGCGCGATTTCCTTCTCGAGTTTCGCTGCTTCTTCCTGCAACTCGACGATATCGGTATTCGTTAACCGGTACAGCTGGAGCATGACGACAGCTTCCGCTTGACGATCCGTGAAGTTGAAGCGCGCAATCAGCTTCTCCTTCGCGTCCGCTTTGTTCGATGCAGAACGGATCAAGGCAAGTGTCTCATCGAGGACAGAGATTGCTGTCATCAAGGCAGAGACGACTTCCTGGCGGCGTTTCGCTTGTTCGAGATCAAATGCTGTCCGGCGGATGACGACTTCCTTAACGTGTGCAAGATAGGCATCGAGAAGTGTCAAGACACCCATTTGACGCGGTGTCCGTTCATGGATCGCGACCATGTTGTAGTTATAGGCAATTTGTAGATCCGTTTGTTTAAGGTAGAAGTGCAAGACACCTTCCGCGTCTGCTTCCTTCTTCAACTCGATGACGACACGTAAGCCGTCGCGGTCGGTCTCATCACGGACTTCGGCGACACCTTCGACCTTTTTATCAAGACGGAGTTCTTCCATTCGTTTGACGAGATTCGCTTTATTGACCTCATACGGGAGCTCCGTAATGACGATTTGCTGACGACCGCCCCGCAGTGTCTCAATCGTTGAGCGTGAGCGGATGATGACTTTCCCGCGTCCTGTCTCAAACGCCTTCTTGATACCGTCAAGCCCTTGGACGACACCCCCCGTCGGGAAATCAGGACCTTGCATGTGCGTCAACAAGTCATCGACGTTCTGGACCGTCCCGGAGATCCGACCGATCGCAGCATCGAGCACTTCTCCCGCGTGGTGCGGTGGAATCTCGGTTGCGTAACCGGCGGAAATCCCTGTCGAACCGTTCATCAGCAAGTTCGGCAGTAGTGACGGTAAGACGAGCGGTTCTTCCGTCGTATCATCGAAGTTCAGCGTATAATCGACGGTCTGTTTGTTGATCCCGTCGAGAATGAGGCTTGAAACTTTCGATAAACGGGCTTCCGTATACCGCATCGCTGCCGCGCTATCGCCGTCGATCGATCCGTTGTTCCCTTGCATATCGATCAGCGGATAACGGAGCTTCCACTCTTGGCTCAAGCGGACCATTGCTTCATAGACTGACGAGTCACCATGCGGATGGTAGTTACCGATGACGACACCGACCGTCTTTGCCGATTTCCGGTAGGCACGGTCAAACAGGTTACCTTCCGTATGCATCGCATACAAGATCCGGCGTTGGACCGGTTTCAGACCATCACGGGCATCCGGTAAGGCACGATCTTGGATGATATATTTCGAATAACGACCAAACCGGTCGCCGACAACTTGCTCGAGCGACAGGTTCAGGATGTTTTGTAGATTAGACATGTTCGTTCACACTCTCTTTCGTCACGTGCTCATTCTCGATGATCGAGAGGTCTTCCGCGAGACCGAAGGCGACATTGTCCTCGATCCACGTCCGGCGGTGTCCGACGTTATCACCCATGAGGACAGAAACGCGTTTTTCCGCGACGGCAGCATCGTCGATCGTGACCCGAATCAACGTCCGTGTCTCCGGATCCATCGTTGTTTCCCAGAGCTGTGGTGCATTCATCTCTCCGAGTCCTTTGTACCGCTGGATCATATAGCCTTTGCCGAATTTCTTCGTCGTTTTCTTAAGTGTCTCTTCGTCCCAGACATATTCGAACTTCTCCGATTTGCCTTTTCCTTTTGAGACACGGTAGAGCGGTGGTAAGGCAACGAAGACCTTCCCAGCATCAATCAATGGACGCATGTAGCGGAAGAAGAACGTCAATAGCAAGACTTGGATATGCGCGCCATCGGTATCGGCATCGGTCATGATGATGACTTTATCAAAATTGCAATCTGACAAGTCGAAATCAGCTCCAACACCGCCACCAATCGCGTGAATGATCGTGTTGATCTCTTCATTTTTCATGATGTCAGCGAGTTTCGCTTTTTCTGTGTTCAAGACCTTACCACGGAGTGGAAGAATCGCTTGGAACGTCCGATTTCGTCCTTGTTTCGCGGAACCACCGGCAGAATCACCCTCGACGAGGAACAGTTCATTCTTGTCCGCGTTCTTCGAAGCCGCAGGCGTCAGTTTCCCGTTCAAGATACTCGAACGTTTCTTCTTTTTCCCGTTTCGTGCTTCTTCGCGGGCTTTTCGTGCCGCTTCCCGAGCTTGTGCTGCGCGGATCGCTTTTTTGATCAACAGCGTCGCCGTTTGCGGGTTCTCTTCCAAGTACGTCGAGAGACGACGGCTGATGACAGCGTCACAGCTCGTCCGCGCTTCCGGTGAACCGAGTTTCGACTTCGTTTGTCCTTCGAACTGGAGGAATTCTTCCGGAATCCGAATCGAGACGATCATCGTCAAGCCTTCGCGGATATCGTTTCCGTCGAGGTTCTTATCTTTTTCCTTCAAGAGTGTGTTCTTCCGGGCATATTCATTCATGACCCGTGTCATTGCTGTCTTCGCGCCGACTTCGTGTGTTCCACCGTCGCGTGTCCGGACGTTGTTGACGAACGAAAGGACGTTTTCCGAGTAGGCATCCGTGAACTGGAAGGCGATATCGACTTCGATCTCGTTTTCCGTCCCTTCGAATGCGACTGTCGGATGAAGCGTATCTTTATCATCATTCAAGTACTGGACGAATTCACTAACGCCGTCTTGGTACTGGAAGATATCCTGTTTATCGGACCGTTCGTCCGTCAACGTGATCTTCAGACCTTTCAGCAAGAAAGCCGATTCGCGTAAGCGTTCCGCGAGTGTATCGTAATTATACGTTAACGTACTGAAGATTGAGCCATCTGGTTTAAAATAGACGCTCGTTCCTTTTTGACGCGATGTGCCGGTTTCAAGCAACGTTGTCTTCGGCATCCCGCCGTTTTCGAACGTTTGCTCATATTGTTTTCCGTCACGGAAGATCGTCACTTTCAAGTCCGTTGATAAGGCGTTAACAACTGACGCCCCAACGCCGTGTAATCCACCGGACGTCTTGTAACCGCCCTGACCGAACTTACCACCGGCATGTAACACAGTGAAGATGACTTCTGCTGTTGGTTTACCAGACGCATGCATCCCCGTCGGCATTCCGCGTCCATGGTCACGCACCGTAATCGCATTATCTTTATGAATCGTGACATCAATTTGTTCCCCGAAACCTGCAAGCGCCTCATCGATCGCGTTATCAACGATCTCGTAGACGAGATGGTGAAGTCCACGGTGATCGGTTGAACCGATATACATACCTGGGCGCTTCCGGACTGCTTCGAGTCCTTCGAGCACCTGTATGGCATCATCATTGTAGTTATTTAAGTCTGTCGCCATTCATTTCACCTCAAAATTCGAAATTACGACGTCGTTTTTACAAACGTTCGTTCGTTATTTCGAGTAGTCTGTCTCTAATTGTAGGCATCTTCTTGCTTCCTGACAAGCATAACCTGTAACGCGCATGAAAAAAGACACCTTCACGAACGGGTGAAGATGCCTGAAATCGTGCGATGACTCACAGATATTGATGCTCAATCTTGATGCAACGATTCTCAATATAAGGAATGCCGGCACCGAGTGCCAGGCTCTCGGCTTCAACACTTGAGAGACCGAGCTGATTCCAAATCATCCCGACGTCACCGTGAGCGACAGCATCTTTCGCGACATCCGCTAAAAACTCCGACCGACGGAAAACATCGACGATATCGATGTGCCCTGGAATGCTCGCGACACTCGGATAGACTTTTTGACCGTTCCACTCGTTTAACGTCGGATTGACTGGAATGACTTCGTATCCATGTTGGACTAAGTAGTCAGCGATCCAGTTCGCCGTCTTCCCGGAATCACTTGAGACGCCGACGACCGCAATGCGTTTGGCATCCTTCAAATATTGACGTGCTTGTTGATCGGTAATCATCTAGAACTCCCCCTTATGAAAATAACTCTTACCTAACACTCTATACCCGAACCAAGATGAAGTATGCGAAATCGAGCATGTTTTCGACGTTTTTCAGAAATCGTCTTGAAATCAAATGAGTCGACCAATGACCCGTCGAACAGCTTCTCGATGCAACTGAGAGCGAAATTGAATATTCATTCTTTTTTGATGATTTAGGTGACATAATACTATTATTGTTATTACAGAGAATGTTGCAGCTTAAAAATCATAAAAAATAGGTTGAATTCTCACGTGCATCGAGTTGACCAACGACCCGTCCAGTATATTGTCGATGCAACTGAGCGCTCCCTGTCTGACAATTTAACATTGCGTGAAATAACTATTTCACGCAAACAAGTGTCTGCTGTACCAACGTTTGGTATACTACCACTAGAGGGGTGATTGTCGGATGAGTTTATTTAAAAACCTAGGAAAAACGATACATAAAACGACCGTTTCGGCTACAGCACCAGCGATTCCTGGTTATGAGCGGATGCCACGCTTTATTCAGTCCTATTTGGATCAGTTAGCAGCAAAACATTTCTCGTTAGCGACGATGCGCCGCTACGTCTACGACTACGAAGCGTTCTTTCAATTCGTTGCAACGGCGTCGGGTGAAGAAGTGACGGCGCGCGAGATTCCGCTTGAAGCATTTGTCGAGATCGATGCATCAGGAATCGAAGCCTACGCCGAATACCTTGCCTTAACGAAACAAAATGCACCAAGCGTGATCAACCGAAAGCTATCGGCGTTACAGTCGTTGTTCCGTTATTTGGTCGATACAGGTCAGCTGTCAGAAAACCCGGTCGCAAAAGTCAATCGACCAAAACAAGCGAAACGGGAACCGGTTTATCTGACGAAACGCGAATGGGACGAATTGATTCAGTTGTTACCGTCGAACGTCGAGATGAATGCCCGGGAAGCGTCGCATTATGAACGTGATCGCGTCCGCGACGTGACGTTATTCCAATTACTTGGCTATAGCGGGATGCGTTTAAGTGAGATGACGCAACTCGTCTGGAACGATGTCGATTTCCACGAAAATACGCTCCGCGTCATCGGGAAAGGCAATAAAGAACGATTGATTCCACTTGCGAAACCAGCACGAATTGCCTTACGCAAATACGCGATCCATTATCAGATGCCAACGAGCGGCGCCGTACCTGTCTTCCAAAAACACGGGAAACCACTCAGCCCACGGGCAGTCCAGCATATTTTGCAGCGACACACCGAACGATTGAAACCGGTCCTGCCCTTTTTAGAGCGCAAAAAAATTACACCACATAAATTGCGGCATACGTTTGCGACACGTCTTGCGACCGGTGGGGTCGACGTCCTGACGATCCAGCAGCTACTTGGTCACGAATCCGTCGCGACGACACAAGTCTATGCCCATATCGGTGATTCCGAGAAAAAACGCGCCGTCGATTTATTCGATGGTGAACGATAATAATATTATGTAAACTAAAGGAGGAATAGCATGAATTACGGGCTCAGTGAAAGCAAAATTAAACAGATGTCTGATGCTTACGCCTTTCGACGGGGAAAGAAGTATGTCGCCGCCCGCAAAGTCACGTTGCACAATTACCGAATGGGTGACGAGCTGATCGAAGCGAGCGTCGACGGTAAGGAACGATTCACGGTGACGGTCCGCGTTAAAGCGCACGGTGTCGACGCCGGCTGTAATTGTCCATCACTTGCGATGGATACGTCATTTTGCGGACATATCGTCGCCGTTTTACTGGCGATGCATCATGTACAGGCGCACGGTACACCGACGCCGTTATCGCCGCAAATCCGTCCCTTCACGGCGATTCAAGTCGATGACGCCGGCGCGCGCCATTATTTACGCAGTCTCACACCGGATCGTCGGGTAGCGATTCATTTCGAACTGACCGGACCCGTCGTGACGCTTAAACGATTGACGGACAATCAACAGCATCAACTGTCCCTACCCTACTTCGATCGGTTGCTTGAACAGACGGAGTATTTGCAGCGGGTCGCAGATGTTTCGTTCAGTCCTGATTTACAGGAACGAATCGTCTCCGGAACGCCAATCGTCAAGTTGCATCTTGACCGAACGGCTCGGGAAGTCGAAGTCCGTGTGTCGTTTGATTATCAAGGGATTCAGCTGAATCCGCTCGACGAGACGATTTATGCTGGACGGGATCAAGTAACGGAGCAAAGTGTCTTACGCTATTTACGTGAATTCCAAGCAACACCATCGAATTCGCACTATGTCATCACCAGTGACGCCGCGCAGTATGCTTTTTTGCGGAGTCTGCTTGACGAACGGGTTGCGCTCGGTCAACTGGAGTTATTTGCAACGCAAGCGATCCGAACGACGTTACCAAAAGGACCCTTTCATCCGCGGATCGAAGTCGACGTGACAGACCGCCTCGACTGGCTTGTGTTTAACTTTTCGATGGACGGAATTCCGGAAGACGAACTGAAACGTGTCCTAAAGTCGCTCATCTTACAAAAACGCTATCACCGCTTGAAATCCGGACAGTTCGTATCTTTAGAGGCACGGGCCTTTCAGCAGTTGCAACGGGTTCTCGCCCAGATGGAAGCGAGTGAACGCGACTTACGCGACGGGCGACTCGTCTTACCTGCCGTCCGGAACATGAAGCATCTGATCGGTGCCTCCATCCTGCATCTCCATGCCGATTTGCTCGAGAAATGGTTCGAATTGAAATCCGGACAAGGATTCTGGCTCGACTTGCCGAATTCATTAGAGTCACAACTCTATCCGTATCAACGGACGGGCATTCAATTTCTAAAGAATTTGGACGCGCACCGATGTCACGGCATCTTGGCCGATGAGATGGGGCTTGGAAAGACAATTCAAGCGATTGGTTATATAGCAACGATTTCGGATAGTCGTGCACTGATCGTCGCACCAGCATCACTGCTCCGCAACTGGGAGGCGGAATTGAAGCGCTTTTTACCCGGTCGACCGGTTCATGTCGTGACGGGATCTCAAACTAGCCGACTTTCCGAACTGGAGTACTTGGCTGAAAACACAGTGACGATCGTCTCCTACACGACGCTTCGGACCGACGTCCGTCGCCACCCCGTATATGACGTCGTTTTCTTTGATGAAGCACAGCATTTGAAGAATCCGCAGTCACAAACGGTCAGTCAACTGCGACATCTGCAAGCAAAACGCCGTTTCGCCTTAACGGGCACACCACTTGAGAATCGTCCGCGTGATATCTGGTCGATTTTCCATGTCTTGTTTCCAGAATTACTGCCGGATTTAGCGACGTTTGAGAAATGGTCATTTGATGACATGCAACAGTTCATCCAACCGTTCTTATTACGGCGTGAGAAACAAGATGTCTTACAGGATTTACCGAAGAAACAGATCGAGCATCATTATGTCGAGCTCGGTCCTAACCAAAAACGGTTATATGCGTCGTATCTTGCCAAATTGCAACTCGAGACGCTGCAGCACTTAGACGAGACGAAACGCGAAGATCGTTTGAAGTTACTGGCTGGGTTAACGCGGTTGCGGCAAATTTGCAACGATCCGGAGTTATTCGTTGAGGGATACACGGGGGAAGCGACAAAACGAACGCGTCTGCTCTCATTGATTGCCGAAAAACGGGCCGCCGGAAAGCGGATCTTGATTTTCTCGCAGTATACACAAATGCTCGAGCGCATTCGCTCGAATCTCGCGCAACGTCACCTCCCCCACTTCCTGTTGACGGGTGAGACACCACTCGAAGACCGGGTGGCGTTATGCGATCGGTTCAATGACGGTGAAGTCGATCTCTTCTTGATTTCCCTGAAAGCGGGTGGGACGGGATTGAATCTCGCAACTGCTGATACCGTCATCCTCTTTGACAGCTGGTGGAATCCGGCCGTCGAACAGCAAGCTGCCGATCGTGCCCACCGGCTTGGACAACAATCCGACGTGACGGTCATCAAATTGCTGACACGCGGGACGATCGAAGAAAAGATGACGGAATTACAAGATCGAAAAGCCCAGATGGTCGATGCCGTCCTGACGGCTCCAGACAGTGATGCCTTGACCGTCAAAGAACTCGTTCATCTCGTAGAAACAAAGGAGGAACATCGGTGACCCTTGATCTCCTGCTTGGTTACCTTATCGGCAGTATTCTTGGCGGTACGCTCTGGAAGTACGTCAGTCGTACCGATTTGGCTCAGGTCGGTTCCGGAAACATCGGTGCCCGCAACGCCCATCGTGCCGGTGGGCTCCCGGCCTTTTTATTCGTGTATCTGTTTGATGCCGCGAAGACCGTTCTTGCACTACAGATCACAGATGCATTTTATCCCGTTGCTCTTGCCGTGCTCATCGGCCACTTGTTTCCATTGTTTCATCCGCGACGCGGCGGTAAAGGGTACGCTGTATTTTCCGGAATCGTCTTCGCTATCACGCCATGGGCATATCTTGCCGGATTAGGCATACTCGGTTTGTCTTATCTCGTAACGAAAGATAGTGTCAAAGCGGGGCTTATTCCGGTCGTTTTACTTCCGTTACTACCCGTCTTCTTAGACGCAGGGTCAGTCAATATCTTGTGTACCGTTGCCGTAAGTCTACTTGTCCTGTGGGCTCATGATGCACTCCACAAGCCAGCCATTACATAAGGAGGACGTCTCCATGATCGACTTTTCCATTGCAACTGCGGACGACGCGGAAGCAATCCATGAATTGAACTACCTCACCTTTACAGAAGAGATTCCGCAACATCAACCGAACATCGAACGGAAACGAATTGATCGATTCCATGATCAGAACACTTACTTGATCGGTAAGGAAGACGATCGACTCGTCGCGATGATCGCCATTCGAAAGCATCGTCCCTTTTCGCTTGAGGAAAAGGGCGTGACGCTAGAAGAGACACTGACGGACCCAGCGGAAATCCGCTTACTTAGCGTTCGTCCCGAATACCGCAATAGTCGTACGTTCATGCAATTGATGCGCTTTTTAATGGTCTACCTCGAGCGGGAGACGATTGATCATGTCTATATCAGTGGTACGACGCGAGAAGCAAAACTATACGCGCGGTTCGGCTTCACACCGATTGCACCAACGCTTGGCAGTGGCGATGCTCAGTTTGTACCGATGTTGTTGTCGCGCGCAACATATGAACGATCCGTCATCGCAGATGTCTTACGTCCCCTGCATTTTCTAGCCGGTCCGGTCGAGGTTGCGCCGACGGTCCGTCAAGCGGCGCAACAAGCACCGCGTCCACACCGTACGGCCTCGATGCGGCAGCTCGATCAAGATTTACGTGGCCGAATGTGTCAGTTGCTGGATTTGCCACATGTCTCGATGGCCGTCGGCAGCGGTACGCTCGCCAATGATATTGTCGCGCAACAACTCACTGGACATGGATTGATCCTGAACGGCGGCGAGTTCGGTCAACGCTTGATTGATCACGCGGCACGTGCCGGCAAGTCCTTTGATGTCCATACGCTTTCCCCCGGTCACCCGATCGACTTGAAGCAACTCGCTCATCAATTGTGGCAAACGGCATACAACTGGATCTGGTTGACGCATTGTGAGACGTCAACGGGTGTTCTCTATGATCTTGATGCAGTAAAAGTGCTGTTAGATGAACGAACCGCACTCGTCGTCGATGCGATCAGCGCTGTTGGAACCGGACATTTCTCATACGATGGCTGCACTTTCGTCACGACTGTTTCCGGGAAAGCGATTGGTGGTTTACCGGGTCTTGCGTTCATTGGTCACGCAGATCGCGTCCTACCTTCTCTCTGTATTCCCCGTTATCTGGATTTAGGGCTCTACGCAGAAGGGGTTGCCTTTTCCGGCTCGTCGAACCTGTTGCTTGCCTGTCAGGCAGCGCTTGATGCCCTCGATCTTAATCAAGCAGCAATCAAGATGACCTATCTCGAACAAGCCGTCCGCGCAACTGGATTCCAACTGCTCGCACAACAGGAAGCACAAGCGCCGGGAATACTGACGATCGTTCATCCGTCCGCAACTGATTTAGGCGACGCTCTGCGCATTCAGGGGTATCACGTCCAGTACGAAAGCGACTATCTCGTTTACAATCAGTGGCTACAAATTTCGACGATGGGCCAGACGACGATGCGGCAAATTGAACGTCTAGTTCGTGTTTTAGTTCGTGAAAATCAACGAATCACCATAAAGAATGAAAAAAATGAAAGACCTCTCAACCCTTGATTTCAAGCGGTTTGGAGGTCTTTCGACTTCAAAAAGATAAAAAAAGAGGTTTATGGATTTAAAACATAGGGGTATAAACTCATTAGCACCGCATCAAACTGGTGACTTACTCACACATGTTTCTCAATATCAGCGTAATGACCTGGGAGAGAAATGCAAAGTCAGGAAATCGTCAGATTCATGAGAGTCTGAAACCGATTGTCTTAGCATGATTCATATTGTTCAGGATTCGTCCTGCTCCTACATTCATTACCTTTTGAGGGCTATACCAAATTCAAGGGGGAAATGAACATGTCAGTTAATTTAACAGCCGAAAAACGCGAGGTACGTCCACGCTCACTCCGTAAACAATTGCGTCATGAAGGAAAAGCTCTTGGCGTCGTGTATGGTTACAAAGTGGAAAGTACACCAATCGCGTTTGAAGAAAAAGAATTGCTTAAAATCGTCCGAGAAAACGGTGAAAACGTCTTGATTTCACTCAAACTCGATGGTAAAAATATTAACGTCTTGATCAATCGCCGTGATATGGATGTCTTCACCCCAACAGTCGATCACGTTGAATTCATCGCCGTGAAAATGGATGAAGAAACAGAAGTCGAAGCAGACGTTGTACTCGTTGGCGAAGCAGCCGGTGCAAAAGTTGGTGGCTTCCTATCACAAACACTCTTTAAAGTAACAGTCGCCGCTACACCAGATAAATTACCAGAGAACGTCGAAGTCGACGTCACGAACCTCGAAATCGGCGATTCGATTTCTGTAGCCGATCTTCCAGAACAAAAAGATTTCCGCATCGTTACAGAAGGCGATATTCAAGTCGCAGCTGTTGTCGAATCGACACTCGAGCAGGATCTTGAAGAAATCGAGGAAGCAGAGGCACAAGCAGAAGCTGGCGAAGACAACGAAGCGGAAGCAACAGAAGCGTCTTCAGAAGAAACAGCTGAAGAGAACGAAGACAATAAATAAGTCGTTTAACGATACGCCCTTTGCGGCGTATCGTTTTTTTGTGTCTTGACAACAGGCGCTGGATTGCCTAAAGTGAACAGCGTATCACCTATTACCATATCCACTAGGGGAGCCCAATTGGCTGAGACGATTCACTTCGGACCCTTCGAACCTGATCTAGTTCATACTAGCGTAGGAAAGTGGAGCGATCACATCCAATGACTCCTGCTGCGCGCAGTTTTTCTGAGGACCGCTCTCTTTTTTACGGAGGGCGGTCTTTTTTGGCGTCTCCCCCATTCAAAGGAGGACGTATCTAATGCAACACTGGAAAATGAAAGAAATCATGGTCATGATGATGCTCGCCGTCGCTTGCGGCGTCATCTATCTTGGTTGGTCAACACTCTGGTTACCAATCTCAGCGATCTTCGGTCCTGTCGGTGCCAACTGGATGTTTGGCATCTGGATCATTGCGAGTCCGCTCGTCGCAGCAATCATTCAAAAGCCAGGTGCCGCTTTAATTGCGGAAGTCGTCGCGGCAGCCGTCGAACTGTTCACAGGTAGTCATTTTGGTTTATCCGCTCTTCTGATCGGAGTCTGCCAAGGACTTGGTGCGGAACTCGTCTTCGCGATGACGCGTTACCGTCGTTATGACACATGGACCTTGATGTTATCGGGTGTCGGAGCCGCGATTGGTAGCATCGTTTATAGTCTAATCGCGAACGGATTCGGTTACTACACAACGACGACGTTGCTTGCGACAACTGGCTTACAATTGATCAGCGGCGCATTACTCGGTGGCTTGCTTGCAGCCATTCTCGTCCGTCGCCTTGTTGCGACTGGTGTCTTGAACGGGTTTGCGGCAGGACGTGCGAAACGAGAAATCGCATGATTACTGTCGACGACCTCAGCATCCGCTATCCCGGTCAGATGAAATCAGTGCTCAATCATGTATCGCTGACGATTGAGCAAGGGACGACCCTTCTACTCGGACGAAGTGGGAGTGGCAAGACGACATTACTTCATGCCCTTGCCGGACTGACACCGGAAACGATTGAAGTCGAACAGACTGGTACCGTTACCCGGTCCGGTTCGGTCGGAATCTTGTTTCAAAATCCAGAAGAACAGTTCTGCATGGAGACGATCGGACGCGAAATCGCTTTTAGTTTAGAAAATCGCTCGATTCCACGCGAAGAGATGGAGGAACGAATTGAACGCTTACTCGCACTCGTCGGTCTCCCCCTCCCCTTCTCGACACCGATCGCGAGTCTATCCGGTGGAATGAAACAGCGTCTCGCGCTCGCAGCGGTCCTAGCACTTGAGCCGACGATCTTATTACTCGATGAACCAACGGCTCAGATTGACCCGATCGGGCAACACGAGCTGATGGCGTTGATCTTTCGGATTCAGAAAGAACACGATTTAACGATCGTCTTGATCGAGCACCAACTCGATGTCTGTTTGCCGTATGTCGATCAGATCGTCTTACTTGAAGACGGATCGGTGACTGCGACGGCAGATCCGCAGGATTTGTTCCCGCAGGCGTATACAAGGCTTCAATCGAAAGGCATTGCCGTTCCCTCTTTGTATCCGTACATGTTAGAGACGTTACCCATAGATGGACCGCAAGCGGCGCGACTTCATGTGCCTTCCCCCGTCGCTACAGCTGGTCGCTCTTTGTTACACGTCGCTGCATTATCGACGAAAGCACCATATCCGCTGACCGATGCGACATTTTCCCTGCAGACAGGAGAATGGGTGATGCTGCTTGGGGCAAATGGATCCGGGAAAAGTACATTGCTTGCGACACTCGGGCGGTTGCTTCCCAATCGTGGAACGTATCAGTTCCAGGGGCGTCCGGTTCATCGTTACTCCCGGCGTCGCTTTTATGAGCACGTTGGCTATGTCTTTCAACAATCGGATCTGCAGTTTCTTAAGCTGACGGTCGAAGCGGAAATCGACTGGAGCCACCGGGCAGCGACGAACGTTAAGCGCGCGGCGTTGCTCGAACGGCTGGAACTGACATCTGTCAAACAGCAGTCACCACTTGCTCTTAGTACGGGGCAACAACGACGGCTCAGCGTCGCAACGATGCTCGGACAAACGAAAGACTTATTGTTGCTCGATGAACCGACCTTCGGACAAGATGGATTGACGACACGACGCTTAATGGAACAGTTACAGATGGAACAACAGAACGGTACGACACTCGTCATGGCGACGCATGATATGGAGCTCGTCGCCCGGTATGCGGATCGTGTCCTCGTCATGGAGCAAGGACGGATTGCTTTTGACGGTCGCCCAAGCGAGTTATTCGCTGACGTTCCATTACTCGAGCGCTGTCAGCTACAACGTCCACTCTCGTACCAATTCCAGGAGGTGAAACGTGATGCAAACGAACGTGTCCCCGTTCGCTAAACTCAATCCCGTCATTAAGGGAAGCGGATTGTTTTTGATCATGTTTGCCTTGATTGCAACGAATGACTGGGTCAAAACGTTAGTATTCCTGAGTTTTGCTATCGCACTGCTACTCCTCTCCGGATGGGGTCCTTTTGATTTCTTGAAGCGACTTGCGCCGTATAGTCTATTATTCTTATTGACGTTCTGGATGATGGCGGCTTTCGGCAAAGGAATGAATATTCTTTGGTCGTTTGGTTGGTTTCATGTCACGTCGGAAAGCGTCGCGCACGGCTGGTTACTTGCCTTGCGGATGGCCACGTTCGTCTGCTTGAGCCTCGCTTTCGTCACGACGACCGACGCGACCCGTTTCGTAATGAGCTTGATCCATCAGGCGAAGTTATCGCCCCGCTTTGCTTACGGATTCCTTGCCGGGATTCGCTTTCTGCCGCAACTGGTCGAAGAAGTCCGCGTTTTGCGGCAAGTCCGGATGATTCGCAATGTGCACAATCGCTTTCCTGGTGATGGATTTCTTTCAATTGGCTTGCCGCTCTTCTCACGATCGATCCAGCGGGCAGAACGGATGGCGATTGCTCTCGAAGCCCGTCACTTTTCAGCAGAGCGAACGTATTACGAGGTACCGGTCGTTCAGCGTCAGGATATTATTTATCTCGTGGTCATCCTCCTATTCATCAGTCTTGTCTTTTGGCTATGATTACCGTCACCCGTATCCGGGTACACTCTAGCAAGACAGATTGAAGGAGAACGACATGAAACGTATCCTCTTGATTGGTGCAGGTCACGCTCACCTGCATTGCATTACACACGGACCAACAGAAGACGTCGAGTGGCTGATTTTAAATGCCTCGACGTACCAATATTACTCAGGCATGTACTCCGGACTTGCTGACGGAACGTACGATATCGATGAGATCCGTATCGACGTCGCCGCACTGTGTCGCGCCAATGATAAACAGTTCATCGAAGAGACCGTCATCAAAATCGACCCCGATGAAAAGGTCGTCTTCGGTGCATCCGGCAGACGCTACACCTATGACGTCGTCTCGACGAATATTGGCTCGTTCGATTGGGCGGAAGATACGACACGATTATCGATTAAACCAAACTACCGGTTACCGGATACATTAAAGCGTCTGCAACAAGCAAAGCGTTCGGTCGTGATCGGAAGCGGCGCAGCGGCCGTCGAGATGGCGGCGTCCTTAAAAGCAGCGGGTGTACCGATCACCCTGATCACGGATCCAGAGTTACTTTCAGGGCACCCAGCAGCGGAAGCGATTGCGAGACGCTTACAAGAACTCGATGTTCATTGGATTCGAGAACGGCCACTGAACGAGGCGTCTCCTCTCCGCTTTTCACATCATCCACCAATCGAGTCAGATGCGATCATCCGCTTAACGGGTGCGAAAGCTCCGGTATTGTTTGCAGACAGTAAGCTCTTCACGGAAGACGGGTTCCTACTCGTCAATGAGCAGTTGCAAGCGCTCGATCATCCAAGTCTGTTTGCTGCGGGTGACGCGGCGACCCTCGTCGCTTATCCCGATATTCCAAAGAACGGCGTCACAGCTGTCCGGCAAGCACCGATCTTACTGGCAAACCTCTTGCGGTATGTCAAAGAAGAAACGTTGCGATCCTATCGTCCGCAAACGAACTATTTGACGATTTTATCGATGGGACCACGTCATGCGGTTTCCCTGTATGGTAATCATTATTCGACACTGCCGTTCGGTTGGTACCTGAAGCGTTGGATTGATCAACGGTTCATGCGGAAGTATCGCCCTTAAAAGCGTGCGCCGGCGCACGCTTTTTTCTGTACACAAAAACAAGCCATGGACGGGTGTCCATGGCTTGTTAGATTAGACGGTTTGATTTCCTTTGACGTATGACAGTAATGTCTCGTTGAACTTCTCTTGTTCATCAAGCAACATGCCGTGTCCACTCTCTTCGAAGACTTCAAGGCGTGCATGTGGAATTTCCTTTTGCATTTCTTCCGCGAACTCGAACGGACAAACTTGGTCTTTTTTACCGTGGATGATCAACGTATCGACTTTGATGTTCTCGAGTTTTCCACGTAAGTCTTCGTCACGTAAGGCGATTGCTGACTGAATCGTACCGTGGGACGAAGCGGCGATACTAAGTCCATGGAACCATTGTTGGAGTGGTTCTGGATGTTCCTTCGCAAAGAAGATTTCCCCGAATCCTTTGAGCATCGACGGACGATCCTGTTTCGTGTCGGCAATCAACGCATCGACTTCTTCTTTTGT
This sequence comes from Exiguobacterium sp. s168, assembly GCF_018619035.1. NCBI lineage: Bacteria > Bacillati > Bacillota > Bacilli > Caryophanales > Exiguobacterium > Exiguobacterium sp. s168. The sequence goes on from NZ_JACSNE010000009.1 coordinate 80,799, forward strand.
CATTCCGTATGGATAACCGTCTCGCTGTGTAAAGACAGGTGCTGCAGCTCCTGCGAGAACGAGCTTACTGACTTTTGAATCCCCGTATTGTAAGAGATAGGACAAGGCGATTCCTCCTCCCATCGAGAAACCAAGCAACGTGACGTTCGATAATTTCAGCTGTTCGATGACTTCATTGATATCGGACGCCATCGTCTTGTAATCATATCCCGTTGCCGGTGCATCTGATTTACCATAACCGCGATAATCGATTCCGACGTAACGGTATCCTTCTTCGACGAGCAGATTTTTTTGATACTCGAACATGTTATTGTTTGCCGGCCAGCCGTGTAGAAAGACGACTGGTTGACCCGATCCGACGTCCTCGACGTAAATCTTCGTGCCATCAACCGCTTGAATGAATGTACCCATCATAAAACCCCCATAGTAATAGATTGACCGTGCATGCATCTATTATTCCCGAGTCAAGGGATGTCAAACATCTTGATGTTAAAGCATTATAGAAAATTCTGTCTATTCTAGAAATTATGGTAAAATATAGTCATTAAGATGAAGGAGGTTTTTCATGAGACGCTATATACATACCGGTATTCTCGCAGGCGCAGTCCTACTTGCTGGATGTGGAAAAGAACAATACTTAGACCTTACATATGATGCCAATTACTGGGGCGGTATTTCGACTACTTTTAATGGGCAAGAGATACCGGATCTCCCTAAAAAACAAACGGCTGCTTTATTGAAAATTTGTCAGCAAAAACCGGACTTGACGCGCTTACCTGATCGATATGTGCAACACGAAGGGTTTGACTTATACTTCCTGCCTCCGAATGTCCAAGGGCGCGAATTCCAACACGTTCGTTTCTTGTCAGATAAAAAAAAGGACTATCTGGCGTGTCAGCCGATTCGCCACGCGGATTATGCGGTCCATCAGATCAAGCGAAGTGATTATCCATTCGTCGATTGGTCAAAACAACCGCTTAAAGCCAAATCGACAGTCGTTCGCTTTAAACCTGTCCCAAAAGAAATCACGGATCAACAAAAACAGGAAAACGAAGATCAGAAAGAAATAAAAGAGCTCGGACGGTACCTCTTCCCGTCCTATCAACTATCTTTGCCACCAGAAGGACAACTCGTCGTCTACATGAAAGAGAAAGGCAAAGATAAAGAACAAACACTCTTTGAGACGACCGAGTCACTATCCGGTTCCGAATTGAATTTAGCTTTTCGCGTTAGTCCGACTGGTGGTTTCCAACAATCGTCGATTGAGCTGATGTTCAGTGGTGACCGTGTCGGATTCCCTTCGACGATTCAAGAATATATGAATGGACAAATCTATCAGATTGAGCGGAAGCAACTGCTGGATACGATTGTGACAGGTCAGACCGTCCAGTTCGCGACCGTTCGGAAACAAGAGGACGGAAAAGTCGTCCAAGAAACATCGATTTATTTGCGTTTTAATAAAACTTATAAAAAACCTGTGAATTACGATTATGGATTCCTTCAAGCATCCTCAAGCAATTATGTCGGTTTCATCCATCAATCACCGAAACAGCTCATCGATAGCGATTATAAGTTCGTCTCAGCAATTCCTGACAAGCTAGCGAAAAAAATCGCTCAGGAATTAAAAGAGACCGAAGTGATGGAGCCACAAGGGACAAAACTAAAGCAGAAAAAATTGACGTTGATGCGCGAAGGGAAAAGCCAAATGTTCGAGCTATTCGAACGCAAACGCGCCAAAAAACTTGAAATCTATGTTGTCAAACCAGGATCAAAAAACGGTGCGAAGCTGTCGGGTACGACAAGTGAAGCACTCAGTGAGGTGCTCAATCAATGAACAAACGTTTCTGGATCGGACTCACACTCGGAGCAACGCTAGCATTAAGCGGTTGTCAAAGCGATGCGCCGAATTTCAAATGGGATTACTTATCGCAAATGTATGACGGAGGGCAATTCAACGAAAAAGAATCTCGCACCTTGTCAGCTAAAGAACGAACTGTCATCCAAAAAACGTGCGCGTCGAAAGTGAGCGATGCACCTACTGATTACGCTGTCGGCGATATCTATTCCGTCATGATGACGAATCCGTTCGAAGATTATGAAGGTCAAACCGTTCGTTACGTGAAAGCTGGAAAGAAGAGATATTTATATTGTCAGACATCGTTTAAAGGCGGGTACTATCCATTACCAAAGAAAGACGATGTCTTCAAGAAGACTGCTCTGACTCAACAACGGAAGAACTTTAATGTGAAGCCTACTGTATTAAAAAAAGACGACTGGTTTAATCCTGATGAGAAGATCGCAGATCATTCTGCTCGAACATTAGAACTTCCAGGATCAGGTTACCTCGTCATCGAGGCGACGGATGTCACAAAAAAAGATACACGTACGACGTCTTTCGTATATACGAATTCTTTGACACCGTTCACCCGTGATGTCGATCTCTATCTCGTCTACAATCAACAATTCGGTTCGACATACGACGTTTCGGTTCGAATACCACAGTTGTATGGTGGACGGCGTGCGGAACACCCGATCCATTCAATGAAACATCCAGGAAAGGTCCGGTTCATTCCGGGTGACGGAACACCCGAGCATTATGGAACGGTCATCGCAACGGAGAAAAACGGACGCGAATTCCGCTACGAATTATCGATTCGACACACGACGGAACAACCAACTGAACTCCAAGAACCGAATCAAACAACAGATGATCTTGTTGTGGATAATGAAGAAATGACGTTGATCCATCAAAGACAGTTCTCGCATGTCCGTTTTGAAGAAGATGATCAAGGAAATCGTATTTCGGAGAAAGGTCTCGATTGGGACCATATGATCATGATGACCAGTGATGAATCCGGGAAATTAAAAAAAGCAATCAAGACAAGTGAACAAGCTGACGTACGAGGAAAACGGGCGAAGTGGAAATATTTGACGTTCCGAGATGGAGTGAAAGGACAACAATACGAAGTTTATCTCGATAAGCGTGTCAAAAAGACCGATGTTTATTTAAAAGATCCGAAGCGTGACGTGTCGATTCACCTATCAGCGACAGGTCGTGACATCCTCCTTCCTTTGTTCGAGCAATACGAAAAATGACTCACGCCATGAAGACGAGATGTTGCAACAAATAAATCAAGGAACACCAGAAGATGAAAGCAATCCCCTCTCTTAACCACTCTTTACGCGTCAACGGTTCCCGTAAGAAGGACACGCAAGCGAATAGTAAGACGAAGAAGTAGAGATAAATGAAGCCACCGCTCGTCAAGAAACCAAAGAGCAGGATCATACCACCGAGGACGGACAGGCTAGAGACGACAGGTTTACGATAGACCATGCGGTGTCACCTCGCTTCATCTAGTTTGTTAGATTATACCCAGATTACGGAAAAATAATCTATTGTAATGTACTAGACAACACCCCTTGAGAGGCGTCCTCCCAAGGGGTGTTGTGTTCATTCCGTTGCAGCACTGTGATCAGCGACGATTGCGTATTCCGTGACGGTATTCGACTTCACGAGCGGTTTGACTTCGGACGTTCCATTATCCCGCTTATGGTGCACGCCTTTATACGCTTGACTCTCTTGCCACGCATGGAATGCTGCTTGATTCGACCACGTCGTCATGATCGTGACGATGTCTTCTTCTTCCTGACTGATATCAACAAGGACTTGCATCCGGTGGAATCCTTCCATCCGTTCAATTCCTTTCGTCGTCTTAAAACGTGCTGCGACTTGATCTGCCGCACCCTTGACGACGTGTAACTGGTTCATGACGATCCACATGTTCTTTTCCCCCTTTTTTCGTCTTCAGTATACTAGAAGTCACGGGTGGTAGAAAACACGGATGCGTTATCGCTAGGTAACGTCAAGCGTTGGATCGTCTCTTTTCCGTCTACGCTCGTCGCGATCATCTCGAAGTAGAGCGAATGCGGGAACGCATCCGGTAGCGGTTGGACGGTATGGAAACGTTCCTGATCTGCTACCGGCAATGAGCGTTGCATCGGACGAAGGGGCGCTTCGCCTTCAGCCGTCGTCTTATACGGCTCGAACCGGATCGATTTCATTTGTTTCGAACCATTCATGCCGTAGGCGACAAGGTATCGCCCTTCGTCCGTCGTCAACAAGCGACCTTCGAACCAATCCGTCTCCCTCGTCTGTTTTGAGCGAATGATTCGGTCGATTCGTTGTGCCTCATCGGTTTGATGCAGGAGCAAAAACAAGCGGTCGTGTTTCGCTTCAAGATACGCGACGGCATAATGGTCAGACAGCCGTTCGACGAAGTAGACGTCGCGCGCTTCGATTGGCGTGTTCGTCATCTGTGTATATAACCGGACGACTTGCTTCGCCGTAAAAGAAGCGGTCTCTTGACGTGGCTGCATCCCCGTCAGCGTTCCGAGCACGAGACCGAACAATAAGATGAGGAAAAGACGCCGTTTCATCAGTCGACCTGTTTGACAAGCAGATGATAGCTCATCCCTGGTGGATAGTCATCGATTCGTCCGACTTCGACGAATCCCTGTCGCTCATAAAACGGAAGCGCTTGAAACGAGAACGTCTCGACACGGATTCGCTGAACACCCGCTGCTCTTGCCCATTCCTCCAGTTGACGGAATAATTGAGTACCGAGCCCACTTCCCCGTTCCTCTTCGGCAACGAAGAACCATTCAATATGTAACCAGCCCCAGTACATTTCCCCTGAGATGCCGCCGATCGGTTGATCACTACGCGTCGCAAGTAATGTGACGGCTTGTGTTCCCTCGGAGCGTTTCGTCGCATGAAGCGGTGAACGTTCGACATTATATTGACGCACTTGTTGTTGAAGCCAGTCCTGTCCGTCCTCATTTTCTTTGAGTTGAAATTGCAGCATGTCCAAACTCCTTTCTTGTTATAGTAGTAATGGAGGTGAATACGATGGAACCTACATTCCAGATTGATTGTACGAAGTGTTTTGGTTTATGTTGTACAGCACTCGCTTTTTCGAAATCCAGTGATTTTGGTCATGACAAACCGGAAGCGACACCGTGTCGTAATCTTGATGCGGACTACAGCTGTCGGATCCATGACCGGTTACGTGACAGCGGCTACAAAGGCTGTACCGTCTATGATTGTTTCGGTGCTGGACAGCATCTGTCACAACAGACGTTTCAAGGCGATGATGCGCCTAAGCGACGCCAAGCGATCTATGCTGCTTTCCCGAAGATGGTCCATTTATTTGAGATGATGTGGTACATAACCGACGGGAAACGCGATGTCACGCGTGACATCCACGATCAACTCGATGAGACACTTGCCGCCCTAACCCGGTACGCGGCATTACCAGCCGATCAATTTGAACGACTTGACTTGATACCTGTTCGTCAAACCGTCCGACCACTCCTTGAGATGGTCGCCTCACGTGTTCAAGCTCAGTATAGCGGAAGACGCGACCAGACACCACGCGACTGGGTCGGAAAACAGCTACAAGGACGAGATTTTTCAGGTGCCAGTGTTCAGAATCAATGGTTGCTCGCGACGAACTTGTCGCACAGTGACCTGCGCGGAGTCAACTTTCTCGGGGCGGATTTGCGAGACTGTAACGTCAAAGACGCCGATCTGACGGATGCACTCTTTTTGACACAGGCACAAATCAATGCGGCAATCGGCAATGCAGCGACGCAGTTACCGCGTCGCTTACTCCGTCCGTCCCATTGGCGTTAAACAGAAGCGAACGATAAGGAGGCACGTTTTCGGTCGATTGATCCGAAAGCGTACCTCCTTTTGCTTGTTATCGTTTCCCGAGCGTAAAGCCGTCAAAATAACGCCCGCCGAATGGTGCAAGATAATCATCGACTAATGCGACGACTTCTCGTCGATCATCCGATTGATAATACAACTCGAATGCCCTTGTGTGTCGACTAGCATAGTCTTCGTCAAACTCCGCAAGAGCACGTATCGCCCACTTTCCTTGTCCAATGAAGCGACGATTGGCGCGAAGGACGAACTCGATGCTCTGTTCATATAAACGTGACGCAATCGCTAAACCTTCCGCGCGGTTCGTCACACTCTCGAAGTCGTCGAGCATATCACTTAAAAAATAACGTGCGCGCTCTTGTTCCGAAGTCGTCCACGCAACAGGTCCGTCCGCCAATTGTTGAACGGCTTCCTGACGGATAGTTGCAAGTCGCGGATGATCCTCGATCGTCCAGCTGTCAGCAATCATGCGTTGCAAGGACGGGCGACCACGTTCCCGGTCACTCTCGAAAAACGACTGAATCGTCTCAAAGGAATGGACGAATGCTTCAACCGGGACACCGTCATGGATGAACGATTCCCGGTATGCCTGACCTCGACTTGCTTCAAAGATGATCAAATCGACATCTGATTGTGCCGTCGCTTGCCTTCGCGTATGACTGCCGGCAAGTAAAACAGCACAGTGATCCGGGTAACGTGACACAACGAGCGGCATGATCCAATCACACCACTCCATGCGTGTCCACTTAGTCTTCAACTTGTTCGCCAATCCCGGAGAAGACGGCTAGTTCGTCACCCGGTACGGCAACGATCGTCGCGTCGGCTTGGTGTGGCGCGAGACCGATATCGATCGCCCACGATTCGTAATATGTATCCGACCCGTTCAGGACGAGCGTTTGTCCGTTACTGAAGGTCAAGAATAGGTGTGGTGCCGTCTTGCCGATCCGGACACCCGTGATCCGTTCCGCGTGAAGCGAGACGATCAAGTGTAACATCTCTTCCTTCGTCGCATGGCGGACGACCCAGTCCTGTGTCGTCTCGACATCGCCATAAAACAGACGATCCGTCTCGATCCGAAGTCGTAGTTCAGGCGCAGTCGTATCGAACAAATTGATGAATTCGAGCGTGACGTAGCCTGCGACATGGACCGTCGCTAACTGTGTGCCGATGAAATAGGTCGTCAAGAGCTGACGGGCGAGTTGATGATCTTCTTTGTTCATGATGAGCACCTCATTTAAAAAGAATGAATGGTATCGGGATGAGTCCGAGAAACTTACTTCCACTCAATTTACCACAAATTAGTCGATACGAACATGAGAAGAAAGGCATGTTTTCGGTTTTCTGCGGCACGGAGGTGAGAATACGGTATACTGATGAAGAACTGACGTCGATCGTGATCGACAGAGAGGAGCTCCATTCATGCAATATTTCTACATGAGACCCTATCCGGATGATCCAGACTGTTCTACGCAACAAGCGGAAGCCGACAAGATTGATGTGACGACACGTGTCATCGAGACGCATGATTCGGCCAAACGACGGACGGAATTAGAACAGATGCTCGAGACACTTCAGACGGGAGACGAAGTCATCGTCACGCATCTCTACATCTTAGCAGACTCGACGCGGCACTTGATCGAGATGCTCGAGCACATGGAGACACGCGGTGCGACGCTGTGGTCACTCCGCGAACAGATTCGGACGAGCGAGCGTGCCTCCTTGTCGTTTCTTGAAACGGCACGCCACCTGGTCCAGCTGCAAAGTGACGTCATCAGCATGTCGACACGTGCCGGACTCTCAAAAGCAAAAGAGCAAGGAAAACAGACCGGTCGACCGCGCAAACCCGATGAAAATGTCCGCCGCGCGATTGCGATGTATCAAAGTAAAAACTATTCACTCGCTGATATCCGCGAACAGACCGGTATTAGTAAAAGTACATTGTATCGATATCTCGAAAGCGAGACGATCGATGCAACGGATAAAGGCTGACTCCATTGTGGAATCAGCCTTTTTTGTCAGCTATTTTGCTTTAATGTGTTGCCGAGCCATTTTTGGAGGGCTTTACCGCCTTCATAGAACGAACAATCCCGTAATTCATACGTATGACCACCTTGTTCAATCAAGTCGAGGAACGTATTCCCGACATCCCGGTTTTCCCATTTCCGCTGATCCGTCAAATACTTGAAACCGAAGTTACATTCGACGTTGAAGATGATGTGGAAGGGTTCCTTTAATGATTGGACGGCACGAATCATCTCGATCAAAATCATCCGTTTCGGTGACGACGCTTCGAACGTATCGAACAGTGTCGTCCGGCGTCCGTGAAACTCGATGACGCGGATCGCGCGACCGGTATCAGCTTTAAAATCATAACTCGTCCGAATCGAGACGATGATCTCGCGTTGGTCTGGTTGTACTGGCATAGTGTATCGCTTCCTTTCTCTCGGTCGATTATAGCATGGAGCTGCTTGAATTTAATAGATGTCAACGACTCGGTCTTAAGAAGGATTGTCGTAACCCAAAATTTGTCTTATACTAAAATTACCAAATACATAAAGGAGCGTTTTCGTGAAACATCTATTTTCGATACTCCTCTCGGCGAGTCTTTTGTTCACGGGTTGCTACTGCACTCTCGATGAACGGACGGACGAGCCGCACTTCAAATCACGTGCCCGCTCCATCTCCTCGTATCATACTTTCGACATCGAATACGCGAAAGGACTACGGAAGGAGCAAGTTTCGAACCGAACAGTCACCGTGACGGATTCGAACGGTGAACGGATGCTAACGGAGATTGAAGTCCTTGACGGCAAAGAAATCCGAATCAAACCACCGCGCTCTGGATACAAAAAAGGACGCCGCTACATCATCCACATTCGGGATTCGATCGACGCCCGGAAACAAGTCCATACGAATACGATTCGGGAACGAACCTTCACTGTCGACCGCTGACAGACAAGGTTCGTTTTTTTATTTGGATCGAGCCGGAAAGACGGTGTAACTCATCGAGATGATCCCATCGATCACGAGGACGAGCCCCCACAGTTGTAACGTCCGTAAGAGACTCTCCGTCTGCTCAGCATCTCCCAGCCAGAGAATCATCGCACCGAGTAACGTACCACCAATCAAAAAGGCAAGGATGTGTCGATAGAAACCGTTGCGTTCCCGTCGCGCACGCGATATCCGTTCTTTTGCTACGTGCTCTTTTAGGACAAAACGGCGGTAGACTCCATCCGCCCAGGCAATCATTTGTTTCCCAAATGCAAGTGAGACGCCGATATAGATCGCAGCAAGTCCGTGTGCAAGCGTAGCTGTGCTACCGCGACTTAAGTCAAACACCGTTAAGACCAGTAAGACGATATCAATCACCGGTGACATCGCCATCACTCGAAAACCAAGCTTCTCTCGTCTGAATCCATAACGCACGATCAGTCCGGCGACGATGAATACCCAAAATAAAATCTCACAACCGACGATTGCCCACGCGACGAGTTGCATATCAATCCTCTCCTTTTTTAATACGACTGTATCATAAAGATAACACCTCTTTCATAGTTTGACTAGTCTTTTTAATACATTCGTGCTAAAAAGATGATATACTCAATGTATGCCAAAACAAGTCAATCACGAAGAACGCAAACGCCTCATCGCGGAAGCGACGTGGCGCACGATTTCTCAAGTCGGTATTGAACAAGCCAGTGTCCGGACGATTGCCAAGGAAGCGGGTCTCTCGCTGGGTGCCTTGCGGTATTACTTCACGACCCAGGACGAGTTGCTCCGCTTCTCGATGGACCTCGTCAAAGAGCGGGTCCAGGGACGCATCACTACCATTTTCGAGAAAGGAGGAACTCCGGAAGAAACGTTATGTGACGTCTTACTTGAGGTCTTGCCTTATGCACCCGAGCATCAGCTCGAGATGCAGGTCTGGTTTCAATTCATGATGTCCGCGTATACGTCGCATGCGACAGAAAATCCGGATGATATCTACCATATGGTCCTGGTACTGTTGACACAGATCCCAGACGGTACACTCCGAGCGGGTTTAGACATTGCGCTTGAGAGTGAACGCCTCGCAGCACTCGTTGACGGGTTAGCCTTTCATGCCTTGTTTCGACCAGAACGATTACCAAAAGAACGCCTGCGTCATGTGCTCGTCCATCACTTGAACGCCCTCTTCGTCCGTCCTTTAGCGATCGACGACAAATAACCCGCTGTTCCCTTTACGCATGAGGGAAACAGCGGGTTTTTCATCGTTTTGCTTCTACGAGAATCAACGAGACGGAACGAATCAAGAAGAACGTCAAAAAAGCTGCCCAGACACCCTGATTTTCAAAAGTCGGTGTCAACAGGAGGACGACCGCAAAACCAATTCCTGCTTGAATCATCGAATTCCGGACGGGTGTTGCTTCAACCCGCCCGGCAAAGATGCCTTCATAAATCATCGCCCAACCGGCGAGAAGCGGTAGGATAATGATCCAGAAGTAATAATCGCGCGCTGCGTTTAAGATCGCCTCTTCTGAAGTGAACAATTGAAGGAGCGGTGTCTCAAGGAAGAGGAGCACTAGTGACCAGAAGACGACCGAGTAGAATCCGAACGTCCGTGCCAAACGGACACTCGTCCGGTATCCTGCCTGATCTTGATTCCCTCTCGCCCGACCGACGAGAACGGTTGACGCATGACCGAGTCCACCGAACCAGTACGAAATCAAATACTGGATTTGTAGTAGAATCGCGTTGGCCGCGAGGACATCCGGTCCGAATTGTCCACCAGCACGTGTGAACCAGCCGGTGACGAGTAGAAGGAAAATCGTGCGAATGAACAAGTCACGATTGACTTGAAAGAATTGACGGTACGCCTGCCATGTCGTCAAGGCACGCCATTCATCACGCGTCATCGCCAAATGACCACGGATTAGGTACAGAGCACAGACGACGATGCTGATCTCCGCGATGACGGTCGCAACCGCAATTCCAGCAACACCGGCATCCAATCCGTAGACGAATCCGATATCGAGAACGACATTGACTCCTGTACTGAACAATTGGACGAACAAGGCGTGCTTGACCTGACCGGTACCAATCAACCAGCCGAGTAACGCATACCCCATCAAGACGAATGGTGCGCCGATCATCCGGTATGAGATATACGTTTTGACCGCATCAAGCAAGTCAACGGGTGGTGCAAGTAAGTACAGTCCGATTTGCTCGAGCGGCTGTCGGAACAACAGGATAAGCAGACCGATACAAGCTGCTAGAAACAACGGTCGGTAGAGGGACGTCCGTAAGGCGTGCACGTCATTCGCGCCGCTTGCCTGAGCACTGAATCCTGTCGTACTGACTTTTAAAAAGCCGAACAACCAGTAGATTGTATTGAAGAATACGGCACCAACAGCAATGCCACCGATCGCGCGCGGATCACCCGATTGACCGATGACGACGGTATCGGTCACACCAAGCAACGGTGTCGCAATACTTGAGAGAATGAGCGGATAGGCAAGTAACCAAAACGTTTTGTGGTTCGGTTGAGTACTCACCATACTAGTTGGACCTTCATATGTAAGACAAATGATGTAGTAGTTGGTTCAAAAATCATTGGTTCACATCCCTTCAAAGTAATTTTCGAACATACAAGGTATGTAAGCCCTAAGGATATCAAACTCTTTTTCTAAAGACTATGGTTTTAGTAGCATGAACCAATTGTATAGATTAAACTTTATGTCGGATTTAAAATTACAAGAGTAAATTTGGTAAGTGAAATAAATAGTGTGATATTTTCTTTATTTGCGATCTTTTCGTATTCTTTTTCTACCTCTATAACAGCATTGCATTGCTAATTGTTTGCCATATTTTTTTGTAAATGACGGTTTGTCAAATTAAGCGCAACACTTCTTCGGAAAAGACCTCGTATGCAGTTTTCCAATCCAAACACTTTCTTGGTCGATTGTTGATTCTAGAAAGTGCGTAATCTAATTCTGTCTTGTTGATCATTCCGAAGTTGGTTCCCTTTGGGAAGAACTCACGGAGAAGACCATTTGCATTCTCATTGCTGCCACGTTGCCATGAAGAATAGGGATCCGCAAAGTACATTGGGATACCAAGAGAGTCCTGTATCCGTTCGTGACAGCTGAACTCCTTACCGCGATCCGTCGTCATGGTTTGAAACGTTCCCGATGGGAA
>NZ_JACSNE010000010.1:0-84104 GCF_018619035.1 Exiguobacterium sp. s168
TACGATACCGGGGTTTTCGCTTTTTTTCTATGTTCGATTTAAAATCCGATGGATTTTATGTGTCAACCACACCTTATGGTGATGAGCCAGAAATGAAACTTATCCTTTAAAATCACGTACACTAATAGCATAGACAAAATATGAATGAGGAGGAAGAGCAGATGTTAAAGATTGAAAATATCTCAAAGCGTCTCGGGAAAGAGCAAATTTTAAAAGACGTCAGTTTTGAGGTATCCCCAGGAGAAGTGTTCGGCTTCCTCGGACCGAACGGAGCAGGGAAGACGACGACGATTCGCATCATCACGGGACTACTCGAGCAGGATGCAGGGAAAGTCACGGTCAATGGATTTGATGTCGTAGAAGAGCGTTCGAAAGCGTTGACGCAAATTGGAGCAATCGTGGAGAATCCAGCGTTTTATCCTTATCTGACAGGAAAACAAAACTTGGTTCATGCAAAAAACCTCATTCCGGGACTCGGTCAAGTTGATTATGATGCACTAGCACGACTCGTTGGTCTCGAAGGAAAGCTTTCAAAAAAAGTCGGAGAGTACTCACTCGGAATGAAGCAACGACTGGGAATTGCTCGTGCCTTGCTACATAACCCGCGCGTCTTGATTTTAGATGAACCGACGAATGGTCTGGATCCATCCGGGATTGCGGAGCTTCGTGAATATTTACGCCAAATGGCGCGTGAACAAGATATCGCGATTTTAATTTCAAGCCATATGTTGAGTGAGATGGAACAAATCAGTGATCGTTACGCGATCATCGATCAGGGTGTCATCAAGTCGGTCGAGTCCGTTCGTAATGAAACCGGAGCGAAAATCGCTCTACGTGTCAATGCGGAAGCGATGACAGATGTACTCGATGCCCTTCGCGTCGCAAACTACCCATCAGAAGTACTCGAGAATAAAATCATTATCACCGCACCGGAAAGTGAATGTCCAGCTATCGCTCGACTCGTCGTGCCGATTGCCGATTTACATGAACTGACCGTTAAACGCTTGACGCTCGAAGAACAATTCCTGCAAGTAACGAAAAAAGAGGGGGATTCACATGCTTTCGCTCATACAAAATGAATGGATGAAATGGTGGACGACTAAAAAAGCGAAAATCGTTTTAGCGCTATATGTCGTTATTGCAGTTGGTATTATCATCATTGCAAAGACGAATGATTTTGAGTTCACACGTTATGATTATTATTCATTAACGTTCCTTTTACTGACATCTCTATTAGGAATCATTACGATTGTCTTCACGGCAGAAGCCATCGGGAATGAAGTACGTTATGACACGATGAAACACTTATTAATGAGTCCGTATTCCAGAATGACGATTTACTTCTCGAAATTGATCTTCTCGATTTTGATCATGTTATTTCAATTCGTGTTCATCGCTGCGATCGTCTACGCAGGCTCATTTGCGTTTTCAGAAGCAGGAGATCCAATTCTGTTCCGAGATACGATCGTCGAAGTTGTCAGTCCGATTTTTACAATATTCATGACGTTATTCTTCTCATTGTTATTCCGTTCTGTCGGAATGATCATCGGCTTCACCGTACTGGCTCAGTTCTTTACGAGCATTGCGGGTAACTTACTGATTGGCTTCAAGCCAGCAATCGCTAAGTGGATCATATTCATGCATTTAGACTGGTCAATGTATTTCAAGGATTCTATGACCTATGGTACGAGTGAAGCGATGGGAACATCTTTGACATTCTCCGTCTTGTTCGTATTGGCACACATCATCGTCTTGTTAGGTGCATCGATTCTTGTCTTCCAAAGAAAATCATATACGTAAATGAAAGAGCTCCTGCTGATAGATAAATTCGTCTATCAGCAGAAGCTCTTTTTCAGTATTCAAGAACTTGTTCGTTTAGGCGGACGTGCTGTAATCGGGAACAATTGCTGGAACCATTCGATTAGTGGACCGTTCAATAAGAGGAAAATGAAAGTTCCGACTCCGATGCCGATCAGTTCGCGTTCAATTAGTGAAAAGAGGCAAGCAATCACAAAAGGAATGCCGAGGCTGATCGTTGCTCCGAGCGATGTACTTTTAAAACGACTGATGAGTGACTTCATCAAGTAATCCGGTGGCATCAATACGAATCCGATTTGGAGATAGAGGGCGAGTCCAAGTGAAATCAACGGCATGCCGATCAACATGTACACGGCGCGCATCCACAATCCTTGTGGTGTATAAATCAATTGATGGATCGATAAGAAGAAATCAATCGCGGCGCCGAAAAGGACGACGAGTGCAAAACTAAGGACGATCGTCCACCAACTGAAGCGGCTTCCGAGAAAGAGTGTTGCAATCAAGGCGAGTACATGTAGGACGATGATCGCTAGTCCAACGGTTAACGGTGAGATTGCCGCGACGGCTTCACTCGCTGAAGTCCAAGGTGCACTCCCGATCGAGGCGGTCACCATGAAGCTGTTTCCTAAGGCGTTAATTAAAATAGAAAATAAATAGATGACAATCCGTTTTTGCTGACTCATTGACGTGCACAGACGGTAGGACTGCGCGTTCACCTCCTGAAAATAAATCGTTTCGTTAAGCTATACCCTAATCGTAGCGCTCTTTTCACTTATTTTCATGAAAAGAGCATTGCCTATTCCTTATGTTTCACGACATACTTAGGACACATTACGAATCAGGGGGAGAACGTATGACATATTTTGGACAGAAGATCCTGCCTTCCGTTAGAAAATTAGAAGACTTTGAAAAGATGCTGAAGAGTCCATATGAATATGGGGTCTTACTCGAAATGCACGTATCGCGTTTAAAAGCAGTCTACGAGATGGCGCATCGTTACGACAAAAAAATGTTTTTGCACATGGATCTCGTTCAAGGATTAAAAAATGATGAATACGCAACGGAATACGTCTGCCAAGAATTGAAACCGTATGGTGTCATTTCGACGAAGGCAAGCGTCATCTTGAAAGCACGTCAAAAAAAGGTCAAGACGATGCAACGCATGTTCTTACTCGATTCGAGTTCACTCGAAAAGAGTTATCAACTTATGGAACGGACGCAACCTGATTACATCGAAGTGTTACCAGGGTTAATGCCAAAGTACATTCAAGAAGTGAAAGAAAAGACGGGACGTCTCATTTTTGCAGGAGGACTCATCGATACGGTCGAGGAAGTTGAACAAGCGATTGAAGCAGGTGCCTCAAGTATCACGACATCGAATAAGGATTTGTGGCGTCATTTTGAACCACGCTCCTAATCGGGGTGTGAGGAAAATCATTCGGATTATTTGACAGCGTTTTCACTGGTTGTTATAGTGATATCAAGTTGATACAAAGTGACGGAGAAAAGGGAGATTCACGTGTGAGTCCTGCTTGAAGAAAATTCAAGCATGAACTGACGTGGATCTCCTTTTTATGTTGCTTTTTTCACATAACAAAAAGGAGGAATACACATGTCACCCTTACTAGCGGAATTTTTAGGTACAGCCTTGCTTGTCGCGCTTGGAAACGGTGTTGGTGCAGGCGTTAGTTTGACGAAATCGTTTGCGAAGGATGCAGGCTGGATCGTCATCACGTTTGCCTGGGGTTTTGCTGTGGCGATTGCAGCGTATGCCGTCGGTCAATTCAGTGGAGCACACCTTAATCCAGCAGTAACGCTTGGTTTAGCCTTTGACGGTTCATTTGCATGGGCGGACGTACCAGGCTATATCGTCGCTCAAATTGCCGGCGGGATACTTGGTGCAAGTCTTGTTTTCGTTCATTACTTACCACACTGGGCGGAGACGAAAGACCCAGCAACGAAACTCGGCGTCTTTGCGACGTCACCAGCGATTCCACATACATTTGCCAATCTAATGAGTGAAATGATTGCGACATTCTTACTTGTCATCGGGTTGTTATCGATCGGAGCGAATAAGTTCTCAGATGGTTTAAATCCATTGATCGTCGGTTTCTTGATCGTCAGCCTCGGTATGTCATTCGGAGGCACGACAGGATATGCGATGAATCCGGCGCGGGACCTTGGTCCACGTATCGCTCACTTCATCTTACCGATTCATGGAAAAGGATCTTCGAACTGGGGATACTCATGGATTCCGGTTCTCGGACCAGTTCTCGGTGGAAGTCTTGGCGGATTGTTTTATCGTTCGGTCTTCACAGGAAAAGATACACCGGCTTTTTGGGTTGTAGGACTTGTGACAATCGTCATATTAGGCTTATGCTATAGATTCGGTGTTCGTCCGAACAAAACAACGTCAGTGGAGTCAAAGTCAGCTTAACTTATTTAGATACAAAAGGATGGGGAAGAGATGGAGAACTACATTTTGTCATTGGATCAGGGAACGACGAGTACACGTGCGATCCTGTTTAATCGTGCCGGCGAGATCGTCCATTCAGCACAACAGGAATTCACGCAGTATTTTCCGAAACCAGGTTGGGTCGAACACAACGCAAACGAGATTTGGGGAAGTGTCCTTGCTGTCGTGGCGACTTGTCTGACGGAGGCGAACGTAAAGCCATCGCAGATTGCTGGTATTGGAATCACGAACCAACGTGAAACAGCTGTCGTCTGGGAAAAAGAAACAGGGAAACCGATTCACAATGCAGTCGTGTGGCAATCGAGACAAACGGCTGAAATCTGTGAAGCGCTTCGAGCAGCCGGTCATGCCGAGCTCTTCCGTGAGAAGACAGGTCTATTGATTGACGCTTATTTCTCTGGTACGAAAGTCAAATGGATTTTAGATCATGTCGAAGGAGCACGGGAACGTGCTGAACGTGGTGAACTATTGTTCGGTACGATCGATACGTGGCTCATCTGGAAATTATCCGGCGGAAAAGCACATGTGACCGACTATTCGAATGCAAGTCGTACGTTGATGTATAACATTCATGAATTAAAATGGGATGACGAGTTACTCGGCATCTTAGATGTCCCGAAAGCGATGCTTCCAGAAGTACGACCATCTTCTGAAGTGTACGCAGAGACAGCAGGGTATCACTTCTTCGGAGAATCAGTTCCGATTGCTGGAGCAGCGGGCGATCAGCAAGCCGCATTGTTTGGTCAAGCGTGTTTTGATACAGGAATGGCGAAGAACACATACGGTACAGGCTGCTTCATGTTGATGAACACAGGGGAAGAGGCTGTGAAATCAGATCACGGATTGCTGACGACGATCGCGTGGGGCGTCGATGGAAAAGTGGAGTATGCTTTAGAAGGAAGTATCTTCGTCGCAGGATCTGCGATTCAATGGTTACGTGACGGCTTACGTCTCATTGATGATGCCAAAGAATCAGAAGGATACGCAACACGCGTCACGTCTTCAGACGGTGTCTACGTTGTACCAGCATTCGTTGGTCTCGGTACACCTTACTGGGATTCAGACGTTCGTGGTGCCGTCTTCGGTTTGACACGTGGTACGGAAAAAGAACATTTCATCCGCGCGACACTTGAATCACTCGCTTATCAGACACGTGACGTCTTATCGGCGATGGAGCAAGATTCAGGGATTGAGATGAAAACACTTCGCGTTGACGGTGGAGCGGTTAAGAACGATTTCTTGATGCAGTTCCAAGGTGATATCATTCAAGCACCAGTTGAGCGTCCGGAAATCAATGAAACGACGGCGTTAGGCGCAGCGTACCTTGCAGGTCTTGCTGTCGGATTCTTTGAGAACCGTGAACAGATCGCGACGCAATGGAAAAAAGAACGTCGCTTCGAGCCAAGCATGGCGAAAGAAGAGACGGATGCGCTCTATGGTGGATGGCAAAAAGCTGTTCAAGCTACGATGTTGTTCAAATGATGTGAGATATGTTATAGTAAGGTCAAGTTAATAAATCGGTCGGAGAATATGGAGAGACCACAGCAGCAGTTGACATAGTCAGCGTGTTTGTTGTGGTCTCTTTTTTTTCGAACCTAAACAGGAGGAACTATTCATGGCTAACCAACCATTCTCAAGCAAAAACCGTGCAGATGTCTACAATCGATTAACACGTGAAGAACTCGATCTACTCGTCGTAGGTGGCGGTATCACAGGTGCGGGGATCGCCCTCGATGCGGCGTCACGCGGTATGAAGATTGGCCTCGTCGAAATGCAGGATTTCGCGTCCGGTACGTCTAGTCGTTCAACGAAATTAGTCCATGGTGGTCTACGTTATTTAAAACAATTCGAAGTTCAAATGGTCGCGGAAGTCGGTAAAGAACGTGCGATCGTTTACGAAAACGGACCACATGTCACGACACCAGAGTGGATGTTGCTTCCGATGCATAAAGGCGGTACGTTCGGACCATTCAGTACGTCGATCGGTCTTCGTGTCTATGACTTCTTAGCAGGTGTTAAACGTTCTGAGTGGCGTTCGATGTTATCTGCGAAAGAAACATTGGCAAAAGAACCACTCGTCAAACAACAAGGTCTTAAAGGTGGCGGATACTACGTCGAGTACCGTACGGATGACGCTCGTCTTACGATCGAAGTCATGAAAGAAGCGGTTGAACACGGTGCACGTGTCGTCAACTATACAAAAGCAGAAGAAATCATCTATGATGCTGGGAAAGTCGTCGGAATGCGTGTGACGGATCTTTTGACAGGTGACGTGCATGAAATCCGTGCGAAAAAAGTCGTCAACGCGACAGGTCCATGGGTCGATGAATTACGTGAAAAAGATGGCTCTAAAGTCGGGAAACAACTTCGTTTGACAAAAGGTGTCCACGTCGTCATCGATCAATCGAAATTCCCACTCAAACAAGCGGTCTACTTCGATACACCAGACGGTCGGATGATCTTCGCGATTCCACGTGATGGAAAAGCATACGTGGGTACGACAGATACGTTCTTCGATAAAGATACAGCACATCCGAAGTTCACAGTCGAAGACCAAGACTACGTCCTAGACGCGATTCACTATATGTTCCCAGAGGTTAAAGTGACAGCAGAAGACGTAGAATCAAGCTGGGCTGGTGTACGTCCATTGATTTATGAAGAAGGAAAAGATCCTTCTGAAATTTCTCGTAAAGATGAAGTTTGGCAATCTGAGTCAGGTCTCATCACGATTGCTGGTGGGAAATTGACTGGATACCGTAAAATGGGCGAGCACGTCGTTGATCTCGTCGCTAAACTTTTGAAAAAAGAAGAAAACGTCGCATACGCACGTTGTTCGACGAAAAACATGCCAATGTCTGGTGGACACGTCGGCGGAGCAAAAGGATTTGCTGAATTCCTTAAAGCTCAAACAGCAACGAATGGTCTAACGACAGAAGAAGTTCAATTCCTTGCAAAACGCTACGGTTCGAACTTACCGAAAGTACTTGAATATGCAGCAGCATACGATGCGGCAACGACAGCTCTTCCACGTTCTGTCTATGCACAACTCCACTACAGCATCGAACATGAAATGGTCGCTCGTCCGATCGACTTCTTCATCCGTCGTACAGGCGCTGTCTTCTTCGACATCGCGTGGGCTCGTACTCACAAAGACGCGGTCATCAAAGAGATGAAATCTGTCTTGAACTGGACTGCAGAACAAACAGCTGCTTACACGAAAGAACTCGATATCGAAATCGAAGATGCAGCGCATGCACTCGTGACAGAATAAGTTTTAAAATGGTAAAGAACCAAGATGCAATGTCTTGGTTCTTTTTTGTATGAAGTCAAGGAGGTCTTGGGCGGAAAGATTGCAACTCTGCCTAGAGGCGACTATGCTTAAAGTATGATATCGCACAAAAAGGAGAGAACACAGATGAAAGTAGAAGTATGGTCGGATTATGCATGTCCGTTTTGTTATATTGGGAAGCGTCGCCTAGAACAAGCGATTGCGAATGAAAAGTTGGATGTCGAGGTCGAATTTAAAAGCTTTGAACTCGATCCAGATGCACCAGCAGTACCAACGCAAGGATTATACGAAATTCTTGCTTCAAAATATGGAACGACTCTCGAGCAAGCACGGAATATGTCGCAAGGTGTCGTTGATACGGCACGTCAGGAAGGCTTGCACTATGAGATGGATCGTGTCATCCCAGCCAATACATTCGAGGCTCATCGCCTGACTCAATTCGCTAAAAAACATGGTAAGATGAATGCAGTATCAGAAGCCTTGTTCACAGCGTATTTCATGAATGGAGAAGATTTAAATGACCCAACCATTCTGACACGGATTGCAGTAGATGCTGGACTTGCTGAAGCAGACGTCACAGCGTTTCTCGCTTCAGAAGAACTGGCGACAGATGTTCGAGAAGAAGAAGCAATGGCGCAACAACTCGGTGTTCGTGGTGTACCGTTCTTCGTCTTCGACCGGAAATATGCCATTTCAGGCGCACAACCAGTAGAGGCATTCGAACAAGTCTTCGCGAAAATTCGCCAAGAACAAACACTTGAAGTCATCGCTGAAGGTGACGCATGTGGTGTTGACGGCTGTAACTGATCAATTATGATTCCATCACAAAGGAGCACGAAACCCTTATGAAATTCATCTTCCATCCTGAGATTCGCGATGCGCGAATCAATCTCGCTGTTGAAGAATTCATCTTGAACAACCTGAACGTCAATGAAGAAGACTATTTCTTGTTTTATATCAACGGTCCGTCGATCATCGTCGGAAAAAACCAGAACACGAACGAAGAAGTCAATCTGAAGTATGTTGAGGAAAACGGCATCCACGTCGTCCGTCGTCTTTCCGGTGGTGGCGCTGTGTATCATGACGAAGGAAACTTGAACTTCAGTTTCTTGACGAAAGATGACGGAGATTCGTTTAACAACTATAAAAAGTTCACGGAGCCGGTTGTACAAGCGCTGCATAAACTCGGTGTCGAAGCGGAGTTATCCGGACGAAACGATATTCATGTCGGAAGCCGGAAAATCAGTGGGAATGCCCAGTTCACGACTAAAGGGCGGATGTTTAGTCACGGGACACTGATGCTCGATTCAAACATTGAAGAAGTCGTCAATGCGCTTGTCGTCAGTGAAGAGAAGATGCGCTCTAAAGGCATTAAATCAGTCCGGAGCCGTGTCGCGAATATTTCGGAATTTCTGTCAGAACCATTGACGATGGAACAATTCGTCGATCATCTCCTTGCTTCGATCTATGAAGGGAAAGAGATTGAACGGTATATTTTGACAGAAGAGGACTGGGATAAAGTACGTGCCATCTCGGCAGAACGTTATGGCAACTGGGAGTGGAATTTCGGAAAATCGCCGAAATTCGATGTCATCCATAAAAAACGATTCCCGATCGGGACGATTGATTTCCGATTAAACGTTAAAAAAGGCATCATTGAAGAAGCGAAGATCTACGGCGACTTCTTTGGTGTCGAAGATGCGGAAGAAATCGCACGGGCGCTCGAAGGTTCACGTTATGACCGTGCGTCTCTTCGCGAAGTGCTCGGTCGCTATGAATTGAAAAAATATTTCGGGGCTGTCGAACTTGATGAGGTCCTAGACGTTTTAGCGTAAGTCTTTATGGGAAAACTCTTTCTATCAACTGCATAGGGGGAGTTTTTTTCATGGGCTATAATAAAGATAATTTTTTAGAAGGTTCGTTGACGGACTTTATTGATTTTGAACGGATTTCAGAAGGGTTACCAAAAACGGAGGATCAACAACCGTTACCATATTATGAGCGTGATGATTATAAGGCAGCAGGTAAACTGGAAGGAAAAGTAGCAATCGTCACAGGCGGAAACTCTGGGATTGGACGCGCTGTCTCGATTGCTTATGTCCGGGAAGGTGCAAAAGTCGTCATCGCTTTCTACGGTGATCAAGAGGGCGCGGAAGAAACAAAAGCACGTCTCGAGGAACTAGGAGGCGAAGTCCTGCTCTCTCAAGGGGATATCGGAGATGCGGAGTACTGTGAAACACTCGTCCAAAAAACAATCGATCGTTTTGGTCGCTTAGATATCGTCGTCAATAATGCGAGCATGCAAAAACCTGAAGATAGTCTGAAGGACATCACAGACGAGTCGATGGAAAAGACGTTCAAGACGAATATCTTCGGAATGATGCGTCTTGCACGTGCTGCGCTACCGTACCTTTCACTCGGTTCTGCCATCATCAATACGACATCGTCGACGGCATACGAAGGGAACGCGCTTTTAATTGACTATTCTGCGACGAAGGGAGCCATCGTCAGCTTCACGCGGAGTCTTTCAATGAACTTAGCGAAAGAAGGAATTCGTGTTAATGCCGTCGCACCAGGCCCAATCTGGACGCCGCTCATCACAGAAACGTTCCCACATGAATCGGTCAAGACATTCGGGAAGAATACACCGATGGATCGTCCGGGACAGCCAGCTGAAATGGCATCGGCATATGTCTTCTTAGCGTGTAATGATTCAAGTTATATGACAGGACAAGTTCTTCATTTAAACGGTGGCGTCATCGTCAACGGTTAAAAAGAAACTCGGTGAAAACGTTTCCAAAAAGTGTTACACTATCCATACGGTCGCTTTTGACTACGTATGGATTTTTTTTACGCAAAAAATGAATAGTCATTCATTCGAAAGGGGAATTTTGCTCATGCTTGGATTGATTCAATCCGTCGAAGAAACCGCTCGAACACATCCGGACTCAACCGCGTATGTGTTTGAGGACACGCAAATCAGCTATCGTGAGTTCGTCGAGAAGTTTCACCGGGCAGCCGGTGCGCTTGAAGCGAACGGAATCCGAAAAGGCGATCATGTCGCGCTGATCTTAGGGAATAGCCCAGCATTCCTAGTGGCATATTACGCCATCATGAAACAAGGGGCAATCGCGATTCCAATCAACCCTACATATACACCGGATGAGATCGGGTATATCCTGATGAACGGTGATGTGAAGGGGATTTTAGGCATTGCGCCGCTCGTCGAAGCTGCAAAAGATCGTCTCGTGCATTTACCGAATCTCAAGATTGTTGTCTCTGTTCCTTACGCGGATCAAGAAGGACCAAACGAAACACATCAACAAGTGACGTTCATCACGCTCGATCGCTGGCTCGAAATCGAACATCCATTGACAGAAGTGACGAATGAACTGGACGACATCGCTGTCATTCTCTATACGAGTGGAACGACAGGAAAACCAAAAGGTGCGATGTTGTCACACCGTAATCTGACATCAAATGCGCGCTCGATTGGAGATTATCTACATGTATCTAGTAGCGATCGAACACTTGCTGTGTTACCGATGTTCCATGTCTTTTGTTTGACGGTCGTCGTCAATGCTTCACTCGCACATGGAGCGTCAATCATCATCGCTTCTCGTTTCTCACCACAGGAGACGTTCGAGTTAGCGAAAAAAGAACAGGTGACAATCTTCGCGGGAGTGCCAACGATGTATAATTTCTTACTTCAAACCGTGAAGGCCCATCCAGAATATGCGACCTATTTTGAATCAACACGTTTGTTCGTCTCAGGGGGAGCGAGTCTTCCAGTGCCGCTTCTTGAAGCGTTTGATCGGACGTTCCAGTGTCATATCCTCGAAGGATACGGTTTATCGGAAGCATCACCCGTCACTTGTTTCAATCCGGTCAATGGTATTCAGAAACCAGGATCGATTGGTACGTCGATCGTCGATGTCGAAAACAAAGTCGTCGATGAACTCGGACAGGAATTACCAGATGGTCAAGTCGGAGAATTGATCGTTCGTGGACCGAACGTCATGACGGGTTATTACAAGATGCCGGAAGAGTCGCAAGCGACGTTACGCGACGGCTGGCTGTTTACGGGTGATTTAGCTCGTCGAGATGAGGATGGATACTTCTATATCGTTGATCGCAAAAAGGACATGATCATCGTCGGTGGTTACAACGTCTATCCACGTGAGGTCGAAGAAGTGCTTTATCAACATCCAAATGTCATCGAAGCAGCCGTCATCGGCATACCGGACGAGGAGATGGGCGAGGCTGTCAAAGCATTTGTCGTTGCCCGTGAGACGATGACAAAAGAGGAAACACAGGCGTTCTGTGCTACATCACTCGCAAAATATAAATGTCCGACACAGATTGAGTTCATCGATCAATTACCTCGTAATACGACCGGAAAGATTTTACGGACCGTATTGAAGAAACAACCGACGAATTCATGAGTGGAATCAAGAACTTCAGGTTTCTGAAGTTCTTTTTCTGTGCATAGACAAGAAGGAGGGGATACAGATGAACATCGCATTGATTGCACATGATGAAAAAAAGGATGAGATGATGGGCTTTACACGAGCTTACGCCGCATTCTTCAAGAAAAATACATTGTATGCGACAGGAACGACCGGACAACGAATCATGGAAGCAACCGACTTGCACGTCCATCGCTGTAAGTCAGGTCCACTCGGTGGTGATCAGGAAATTGGCGCTCTCGTGGCGCAAGGGAAAATCGATATCGTAATCTTCTTACGGGATCCACTGACGGCGCAACCACATGAACCGGACGTCTCGGCACTCATTCGATTATGCGACGTATACGATCTGCCGCTTGCGACGAATGTTGGAACTGCTGAAATTTTAATCAATGGACTCGAACAAGGACAATTCGATTGGAAGGAAATCATCCGAAAACGTCATGAACTGGAACAAAAAAAGTTTTTAGACGATTAATTTCATGAGAACGCTTCTCATTTTCGATTGAGCATGCTATAGTCAGTTTGAGGATGATACTGATTATCAATTGCGATGGAAAAGGTGGCGAAGAAAATGGAGATTCTATTAATGACGGGTGTAACGGTATTGCTAGGAGGCGGCGTTGGATTCTTGACGCACGTCGTAAAAATGGAACGTCGTCAACAGGCAACAACTGTGACTTCAAAGAACGAGCAAGTAGCGTATCCAGCGCTCCGTCTCGTCAAATAATAGAAAATTTACGACTTCGCCTTTCTTTTCTTTTGAAAAGAAAGGTTTTTTTGAATTATTATCCACTCTCCCATAATTTTGCGGAATTCCTTTGATACACTGAAACAAAGCACATTAGTCGAGGAGTGAGAGCCATGCATACAATCTATTTAGTTGATGATGAAGTGAACTTGAATCGTGTACTCGTGAAATATTTGGAGCAAGAAGGATGGCAGGTGAAATCGTTTACGTCTGGTGAGGCGGCAGCCTCTGCCATCGTTGAA
The DNA here is from genome assembly GCF_018619035.1 of Exiguobacterium sp. s168. NCBI lineage: Bacteria > Bacillati > Bacillota > Bacilli > Caryophanales > Exiguobacterium > Exiguobacterium sp. s168. Next base: position 13,046 of record NZ_JACSNE010000010.1, read on the forward strand.
AAGCCTGACTTATGGATTTTAGACATCATGCTACCGGATATGGATGGTTTTCAATTGATTAAACGGATCAAGGCACATGATGAGACGACACCTGTCATTTTCATCTCGGCTCGGGATGAGGATATCGATAAAATCATTGGTCTTGAGATGGGATCGGACGATTACATCGCAAAACCGTTCCTTCCGCGAGAACTCGTCATCCGCGTCAAAAAGATTTTGGCACGAACGTATGCGACACCAAAGAGTGGTGTCATCCAATACGGTGATTATATGATTTATCCAGAGAAACGAATCATCGAAGAGAATGGTCAAGAAATCGATTTGACGTCGAAAGAATACGATTTGTTGATTTTATTCGCCACACAAATTGGGACGCCGATGTCACGCGAGCAGATTCTCGTCAGCGTCTGGGGTGACGATTATTTCGGTTCAGACCGAGTCGTCGATGATCTCGTTCGTCGCGTCCGTAAAAAATTATCGAAGCTTGAGCTCGAAACGATTTACGGTATCGGTTATCGCTTGGTGTCTGCATGAAAAACCGCAGTCTTGGATTCCAGATTTGGGCGATGTTTCTGCTCGTCATCGTCACGCTTTCTGCGGTCATTCTCCTGGTCATCCGGTCATCGATCGGAAATTTCATCGATGAACAGGTCTATGCGACACTTGAGAATAGCGAAGTCTTCTTCTCGAAAGATGCTTCCGTCATCGAGATGCTTCAAGATAATCCGATTGAATTTGACCGCCGGAAACAGGAGTCCCGTTCTGTGAATATCCTACTTCTTTCTAAAAACGGAAAGCTCTATTACGGTGGAGCGCCACAACAGCTGATCAATCAGATGTACCGTGATGCGATTGATCAAAAAACAGTTACGGCAAAGTATACGACGCGTCTTGATAAAGAAGATGTCTACTACAGTATTCGAAAAATCGAGGATAGTGGTGAAACGTACTATCGTGTCTCCTATGTTTGGGATGCGTATCGACAAGAACTGATTACGCAGTTATTCTCGAAAATCGGATTCGTCGTCATCATCGGAAGTATCTTTACGCTATTCATTGCGTTTTGGTTAGCACGACGTTTGACACAACCACTCGTTGAAATCGAGGGAGCGGTCGGTAAAATCGCGGCTCAAAAATGGGATACACCACTTCCGCTTGACCGCGGGGATGAAATCGGACGACTCGCACGATCCGTCGATGCGATGCGGATGGATCTTGAAAAGCAGGATAAGGCACAAAAATCATTACTTCAAAACATCTCCCATGATTTGAAAACGCCAATCATGGTTATTCGAAGTTATGCCCAGTCCATCTCAGACGGGATTTATCCAGATGGTGATTTGACCGGATCCGTATCCGTCATTGATGAAGAGGCGGAGCGGTTAGAGAAAAAAGTCGCGGCTCTACTTTATGTCACGAAGCTCGACTATTTCGAGCTCGATCGTTCGACCTGGGACAATGTTGACATCGACCGGATGGTGCATCTGTTGAAAAATCGCTTTTCTGGAACGAAGTCACTGGAATGGCATGTCAGCGGAGAAGCAGGAATTGTTCTTGGTGAAGGAGAGCAGTTACGTGTTGCGCTAGAAAATGTCATGGACAATGCGATTCGTTATGCCGAAACACGAATCGATATCCGATTGTCCGGAACAGCGGATCAGGTGCATATCGAAATCGAAAATGACGGACCACCGCTTGACGCCTCCTCGCCACTGTTCCATCAATTCTCACGTGGCAAGGAAGGAAAGTTTGGGCTTGGTCTCTATATCGTCAAACGGATCGTTGAGCGTCATGATGGAACGGTCGCAATCGAAAACCGTTCTGCGGGAAATGGAGTCGGAAAAGTTTGTGTGATTTTTAATTTCCCACGTCATTTTATTGAGCAAGAGGAAAAAAAACCAAAAGAATTTTAAAAACGGGATCTTTGGATCTCGTTTTTTTCGTTAGGAAATAATCGTTCCGTTCATGCAAAGTAAAAGGAAGTTTGATATAACCAATATAATCCAGGAAGGGAGCGAAGGAGATGTCATACCCAATCACGGAAGAAACGTTAGCCTTGATCCCGCGATACGGTCAATACGGTGAACCGCAGACACTCGTCATCAAGGAACATTCTGAAAGTATTTTAGATGGTCATCCCATTAAGTTGATTGAAGAATCCTGTTTGTATTTTGGTTCGTCGATGCGTGGAAGAATTGAAGCAGCGCGGCATATTCTTGGTCCGAACCGAAAGACACCTGTTTTAGTGGATTGGCAAGCACAGACGATTTTCTTTCCAACGACCGCAAAAGAAAAGGCAGAATGTATTTGGATTAATTTTAAACAGATGAAGACTGTTCAGAAAAAATCGGGTAAAGTACAAGTCGAATTTCAGACCGGGCAATGTATCGATACCGATGCATCTGCGTACAGCATCGAGCGACAACGGATTAAAACGCTGGAACTGGCGTATGAAATGCAACGTCGTTTTCAGTTGCCGGAGTTTAAGAATCGGTGAAAAGTGGAAACACATAACAGGAATCTTACTTACGTAAGGAGAAACAGTAGAGAGAGAAATCATAGGGAGGTGAAGCGGTAACTTTTACCGCGACACGATGAATGAATCATACGAATGGTTAAATCGCCGAAAACTACAGCCTGGATTTGGTGCGACTGGAGGCAGACGCTTTATCAGTTCTCGTATCGTGCGTCCGGAAAATACACCGGGTAAACGAATCAAAGGAATTAAACGGGCACGACAATTGGTCGTCGATGATGCTGGAAATCGCCGTTGGGTAACGAAACGCATCGTCGTGACGGATGCTGCGAAACACGTCACGATGAACCGTCGGACATCTATCGCCTTGAAGGAGACGAATGAGTCGCGCCTTGAGCAAGTCAAACAAAAACTAGCATCTAACAAAAAGGTCTTATTACCGATTTTGGCGGCAACAGGGATCGCTGTCGCAGGTGGCGTTCTTGCTTACGTTCTTCGTCGGAAGAAAAAACAATCTGATCAATAAAAAATAAGCCGTTCTCCAATCGGAGGATGGCTTATTTCATGCATTATAAGAATCGTTTTCGTAAAGAAGTCGAGAGTGCTTTGTCTGCGATTTCTTCTAGTTCCGTCAAGTTTGTCGGATCAAAGCTATCATTGTAGAAACGACCTACGAAGTCGACACGATCGTAATCGAGTTCCTTGAAAATCAAGTGTTTATGGTCGTCATAAAAAACAACACGATAGTAATCAGATCCACGTTCAAGTGTTACGAGACCTTTGATATGATCCAATTTTTTTTGTTCTTCGGTTTGCTCTTCCTCGAGCGTGTCATCCTCGTTCGTCGATGCTTCTGCTTGCTCGATCGCATTCTTTACGAGTTCAGGTCGTTGTTCTTGTTCTTCCGTCATGTTTTATCGCCTCCAACTATTATTTTACATGGAAATGGACAGATGAGAAAGAAAAATCCCTCAGTCCATCTGGTGTGCTTCACAAACGCGTAGTACATTCATCGCGCCAATTCGTAATCGCTCAAGTAGTTGGAGTCGTGCTTCTTCATTTGGAATCGTATCAAGAGAAGCTACTTCCATCAGTTCCAACCAACGGATGGCATGTTCTTTTTGAATCGGTAATAACCGGTGAATCATCGCTAAACTCGCCGGCGGTTGATCCGGGTCGCGCGGTCCTCCTGTCAATTGGATCAAGAAGACGAGTTGTGCCTGTTCGACACGTTGTCGATCTTCAGGGAATAACGGTCGCAACAGTGAATCATGGTAGACTTGATGATAGAACGAGCGAACCAAGGATGTGAGTATATGCTCGCCTCCGATGGTTTCGTAAAGTGACAAGAAGCATCACCTGCCTTACATAGGATGTGTCCTGATTATAGCAAATTTATACTTAGAAGACATGCGCCAAAAACAGTACATTTGTTCTTGTTTGTGAGATACTGATAGTAAAGAAAAAACGAGGAGGAGGTTTTCTTGATGAACCATATGCATATTGGTCGTGCCGGTAGTGGGAAAACGACACAATTGATCGAGCGCGTCATACAAGAACTCGAGCAACGACCGCTAGGGGAGAAGATGTATTTCATCGTTCCGGATCAGATGTCATTTGAAATGGAGCGGCGGATTGCGACAGATGACCGGATAGCAGGTCTTGTTCGTCTTGAGGTCATGAGTCTACGGCGCTTTGCGTTTCATATCTTACGCGATTACGGGAATCAAGCGATTCCATTTCTCGATGAGACGGGGACACAGCTATTACTGCGACAGGTCGTCGAGGAATCAGAAGACGAACTGAAGATTTTTAAACGAACTAAAAACATGCCAGGATTTTTCCAAGGACTTGATGAGCTCATCGCGTCGTTTAAACGCTCGCTGATTGAACCAGATATGTTGCGTCAAGTGAGTGATCGTTCTCTCGAACGGTCACCGAAATTGAACGATCTTGCTTTGATTTATGAGCGCTTTACGGAACGCATCGTCGATAAAGCACTCCATGCGGACGATTACTATACGACGTTACTTGAATTACTTCCAAAAGCACGACTGGATCAAGCGACGATCATCGTCGACGGATTTTATGAATTTTCGCTTCAGGAACAACAAGTACTGCTCGCCTTGATGCAACAAGTGGCTGAAATGCATATTAGTTTTACGATGGACCCAACGGATCCTTATGCGAAACAAACCTCTTTTGGTGTGTCTCAGCGATGCTACATGCAGTTGATCGGTCAGATGCAGGAGCTGTCGATTCCATACGAAGAAATCTTGTACGATCAACCAATCAAGTTTCAATCAGAAGGGCTACGACATTTGGAGCAGGCCTTGTTGAAGCCGGGATATCCCGCTGTCGATCATGACGTTGACGGCTTTCAGATGACAGCTGCAGTTAACCGTCAAGTCGAAGCAGAATCAGCCGTGCGGAAAGCGATTCAACTCGTTCGACAAAAAGGGTATCGTTTTCATGAAATGGCATTCGTCGTGCGACATCTTGAGCCGTATGCGGATCACTTGGAACGAGCCTTCCACATGTACGATGTTCCGTATTTCTTGGATCAACGTGAGTCGATGGTTCATCATCCGCTCATTGACTTGATTCAATCTGCTTTAGACATCGTGACGTCGGGTTATCGGGAAGAAACAGTCTTTCGTTTACTGAAGACGGAGCTCTTGCCGATTCCAGCAGAAGATGCGCGTCTAGCGCTCGATCGTTTCGAGACGTTCGTGCTCGAACGCGGCATCAAAGGATCGATGTGGCAACAACCATGGCAATTAAAGCGACGCCTAGCAGAGGAAGTTCGCTTAACGGAAGAAGAGCTTGCGCAAGAAGAAGAACTGAACGATTTACGAATCTTCGTCGTCGACTTGATTGAACCATTGCACCGTCGGTTGAAGCAGGCAAAGACAATGAGCGCGTATACGAAAGGTCTTTATCAATTCCTTGAAGAACAAAAAATTGCAGAACGTTTAATGGAATGGCGTAAGCAGGCACTAGAGCAGGATCAGTTACTTGTTGCTCGAGAGCACGATCAAGTGTACGAAGCGATACTCCATCTATTCGAACAGCTAGAAGCTGCTGCGCCTGAGCATACCTTGTCAACGGAACTGTTTGTTCAGATGGTCGAGACAGGACTTGAGAGCCTTCGTTTTGCACTTGTTCCTCCATCGCTTGATCAAGTTATCGCGACGGACTATGTCCGTGGACGATTACAACGAGTGAAAGTCGTCTTTTTACTGGGAGCGAATGATGGTCTGATTCCGTTCGTTCAAGATCAATCAAAGTTACTGTCCGAAAATGATCATGACTTCTTACATGAACATGGTATTCCGGTTGGAAAAGCGTCTCTTGACGTGTTTGATGATGAGCTGTTTTACCTGTATCAAGGGATGATGGCTCCAAGTGAAGCATTGTATGTTAGTTACGCACTTGTCGATGAAGAAGGAAAGGCGCTTCAGCCGGCAGCGATCACAAAACAGTTAAAACGACAACTGTTGCTCGATCGTCCGATCAAAACACACTTTGCAGAAGCTGGAGAACATGCACCGCAAGAACAACTTGATTTCGTGACGAGCCCAGATCGCGCGGCAGCAGCGACAGCGATTGAACTCCGGCGTCTGCAACGACGTTATCCGATCCAGCCAATTTGGTTCGAAGTGTATAATACGCTTCTCGAAAACGGACAGGGACGTGAACGGATGGGATTATTCTCGAATGCCTTGTTCTATCAAAATCAAGCGGAAGCCTTGCCGGAAGGATTGGCGCATCGTTTATATGGTGAGTCACTGCAAGCAAGCGTTTCGCGTTTTGAGACCTATAATGCCTGTTCGTATAAGCATTTTGCACGATACGGCCTTCGTTTACGCGAGCGAAAACTGTATAAATTCGAAGCACCGGACATTGGGAATCTGTTCCACGGTGCACTGAATGATCTGTCGCTCAGTATTAAAGCTTCTGGACGACACTGGCGCGAGCTCGATGGCGAGACGTGCGGAACACTTGCGAAGGAAGCTATTGAAAAGGTGACACCTGAAATTCAGAATGCGATTTTGATGAGTTCGAGTCGGTTCGGGTATATCAAGAAAAAATTGACGGATGTCGTCGAACAAACAGCTAAAATGCTTGTTGAACAAGCAAAACGAACAGATTTTGAACCTGACTTATTTGAAATCAGTTTTGGGAACGCGACGTTCCCGCCATTACGCTTTACATTGCCGGATGGAACAGAAATTGAATTCACGGGTCGCATCGACCGGATTGATCAGGCGACGATTGGTGATCAGCTATACGTTCGAATCATTGATTATAAATCAAGTGCTCGAGGACTTGATTTTGCGGAAATCTATTATGGGCTTGCGATTCAGATGTTGTTGTATTTGAAGACGGTCGTGGAACAGTCGGAGCTGCTTTATCAACAGCAGGCAAAACCAGCTGGTGCGTTATATTTCCACGTCAAAAACCCCATGTTGCGGGGCGATTTATCGGCTGACGAAGAAGAACGCAACCGACTGTTACTCGAGTCCTATCAAATGCAAGGCGTCATCCTCGAGAATGACGAAGTACTACGAGCGATGGATCATATTGCGTACGATGAACGAAAAAAATCACCGCTTGTCAAAGTGACATTCACGAAAAACGGACTGCATAAGACGCAGACGAAAGGTGTCGTACAGGAGGAAGATTTATCAGCGCTGATGGATCATGCATGGGAGGCACTAAAAGACAGCAGTCAAGACATCTATGATGGGGATATCGCTATCAATCCATTTGATTATCAAGAGCGGACTCCGTGTAGTTTTTGTGAGTATCGTTCAGTCTGTCAGTTCGATGAATCGCTTGGGAATCAGTATCGCCCATTAAAGCCGATGTCTGAAAAAGAGGTACTGGAACGGTTGAAGGAGGAAGAAGAATGAGCGTGCGTTGGACGGAAGAACAACAACAAGCCATTTCAGCTAGAGGTGGACATATCCTAGTCTCAGCGGCAGCCGGATCAGGGAAGACAGCTGTTCTCGTCGAACGGCTGACGCAACGATTGATTGATCCCAAAGATGAGTTGTCGGCAGATCGAATTCTAGTTGCTACCTTTACGAATGCGGCAGCACGTGAGATGAAGACGCGGGTCATCGAGGTCATGGATCAGCGCATCAAAGAGGCACCGGACGATTTGTATTTGAAAAAACAGCGTCAATTGATGAACCGGGCACAAATTACGACGATTCATTCGTTCTGTTTGTCGATTCTCCGCGAAAATTATTACCGGATTGGTCTGGATCCTGCGTTTCGAATTGCCGATGAATCTGAATTACTGTTATTACAAGACGATGTCTTAGAAGCGGTCTTTGAGTCCTTTTATGCTTCTGAGGACCCGGGATTCTATGATTTGATTGATAGTTATACGTCAGATCGGGATGATCAAGCGATGCTGACACTGATTTCGAATCTCTATCGGTTTTCCCGTTCCTTACCGGATCCGGAAGCCTTTTATGCACATTTAATCAGTCAGTACGATCAGCCAATTGATCCGGATGATTCTCCACTTATGCAACGACTAGTCGAATTAGAGTGGGAAAGTCTCTCAAATGTATTGGGACGTTACCGAGAACTTGCTTTTGAGCTGGAGCAGTCTGGTTATGCGGAAATGGGAAACATGATGCGACAGGACATTGCTCCTTTTACCTCACTTGAGACGTCAGCACGCCAATGGTCGATGGTTGCGCTTGCTTTTCAAGCAGTAGAGTTCGGTCGCTGGAAGAGTCCACGTGGGGATGAAGGAATCAAGCCGTTTCAAGCAGAGCGGACGCGACTCGTAGCGGAGTTCAAGAAAATGAAAGAGCTATTCGTCCAAAAGACTGGTGTTGATTATTTAGAAGACTTACGATCGCAGCTTCGACATGTGGAAACGATCGTAACACTCGTACGTCAATTTGCAAGTGATTATCTTGAAGCGAAACAACAACGTGGTATCGTCGATTTTTCGGATCTTGAACATTTTGCATTAGAGATTTTGACGGACGAAGGACAACCGTCAGACGTGGCAAAACTTCTGAAGGAACGCTTCGTCGAAGTACTCGTTGACGAATATCAAGATACGAATGAGGTTCAGGAACGCATCATCCAATTGGTCTCGAAAACGGATGAGGCGACAGGAAATCTATTCATGGTCGGTGATGTCAAACAATCCATCTATAAATTTCGTCATGCAGAGCCAGGATTGTTCCTTGAGAAATTCAAACGATTCCAACAGACCGACGTGGGAACACGGATCGATTTAACAAAAAACTTCCGGAGTCGTCTTGAGGTGCTGGATGGAACAAATCAAATCTTCCGCCAAGTGATGGATGAGACCGTCGGGGAGATTGATTACGATGAAGCCGCGCACCTTCGACTCGGGAATCTGAATTATCTCGAATCGGAGCAAGTGGCGCCTGAATTACTCTTGATTGATCCACTTGATAGTGAAAAAGAAGAGGTTGAAGCACGAGCGATTGCAACACGAATTTTAGAACTCGTTGATTCGATGCATCCACATCTAATTTACGATGCGAAAGCAAACCGATTCCGGACCTGTGAATACCGCGACATCGTCGTCTTAGCACGGTCGCGTGGTAAGCGTGTCCAAGCGCTTGTCGAAGTGCTCGAACAGTATGAGATTCCGGTCTATGCGGATACGACGGGCGGATACTTCCAAGCGACGGAAATTCAAATCATGATGGCATTGCTCAAGACGATCGATAATCCACTTCAAGATATTCCATTCGCGAGTCTGTTACGATCGCCGATTTTTGGAGTGGCAGATCGAGATTTAGGACGGATTCGAGCAAAACAAAAAGAAGGAAGCTTTTATGAGGCAGCGCTAGCGATGGCGGCAGAGGAATCATCACTCGGGATTCGAATAGATGAAATCATCCGTCAGATTCAATCATGGCGAACTGAAGCGCGTGGGAGTGCTCTTCCGGCTTTCATTCGATCGCTCTTTGATCAGACCGGCTATTTTGAGTACGTCGGCTGTCTCGCCGGAGGAAAAAGTCGTCAAGCCAACTTGAACGCCTTATATGAGCGAGCGAAGCAATATGAGACGTCCGGTTATCGTGGATTATATCGTTTCCTTCGTCTGATCAATCGATTAATTGAACGAGGAGAAGACTTCGCAGAAGCCCGTTCGCTTGGAGAAGACGAGGACGTCGTTCGCATCATGACGATCCACCAATCAAAAGGACTCGAGTTCCCTGTGACGATCGTCAGCCAATTGACGAAGCAATTCAACAAACAGGATCAGATGCAAGCGATTCAGTTGCATAAGACGTATGGCATTGCCCTAGATGCGATTGATCCAATTCGTCGTTTAAGATCTGGGACCCTTCTGAAAGAAGTCATTCGCCGGGAAATGGATCGAGAGATGAAGGCGGAAGAGATGCGCGTCTTGTATGTTGCGATGACTCGAGCGAAGGAAAAGTTGATTCTCGTCGGCACAGTCAAGGATTTAGAAGATCAAATGGCGACTTGGCAGATGACGCCACCAGATGAAGTCTTACTACCTGAAAATGACCGGCGCCAAGCGAAGAGTTATGCAGAATGGGTCGTTCCGGCAGTTTTACGCAGTAGTTTACTACGTCCGGATGAGACGGATTGGTCGATTCGCGTGATGTCTTTAGAGGAGTTAACACCGTATCAAGAAATCTCAACACTCGTGGAGCAACTCGAACACGTCCAGAAGCTTGAAAAAATCGATGTGCCGATTAATTCGCAAGTCAAAGAAATCGTCGAAGCGGCATTTTCGTATCAGTATCCGCATGCGCTTGCGACAGAGACGGCAGCAAAACAGACCGTCACGGAACTGAAGCGAGCGGAACAGCTGGAACGTGCAGCATTTGAAACGACATATCGCCAGACGACCTATTACCGAACGCCTCAATTCCTCGGACCAGTTCTCAGTGGGGCGGAACGAGGAACGGTCTTACACTTAGCGATGCAATTGTATGAACCGGACGAATCGATTTCGCATCAAATTGATCAGTGGGAAGCAACGGAACGCATTACGCCGATTGAAGCGACGACGATGCGGGAAGCGACAGCACAGTTACAAGGGTTCCTCGACTCTGAAATCGGACAATTGTTCAGCGAACGATTACGGACGAACCACGTCTATCGTGAGTTGCCATTCACTTATAAGATCGGGGCATCGCGTTTCCGGAAAGATTGGACAGGTCCAGTGGATGACGCAGTCATGCAAGGAATCGTCGACTGTTTGATTCAGGATGGAGAATCATATATCTTGCTCGATTATAAATCGGATCAAATCGTTACGACGGAAGTCGGACAAACACCTGCAGACGTGTTACGTGAACGATATGCGACCCAATTGAATCTGTATCAAGAAGCGCTAGAAGCGATTCTTCATATTCAGATTACACGGAAGGTCATCTATGCGTTTGCTTTAGAAGAAACGATTGATTTAGTTTAATTTAATTTTGATACGATCGAGACCTTCCTCGTTCTCCTACTTAAGGTAGAGATGAGGGAGGTTTTAGTATAGGACGAAAGAGGGATGAGGAATAAGGAGACAAAATCAGTTTCTGAAGTGATTTCCGTTTCTTATTATGAAGGAACTGTGTAGAATAAAGAAGATATGTCACTTTAGTGGTGGATAATTTTGGGAGGTTTTAATAGATGGCACGTATTTTATTAGCAGAAGACGAAGATGTCTTACGAATGTTAGTACTCGATACACTAGAAGATGAAGGATATACGATCGACGAAGCGACAGATGGAGACGAAGCGTATCAAAAAATCATGAACGCTGAATATGATCTCGTTTTACTCGATTACATGATGCCTGGAATGACAGGGATTGAAGTCATCGAAAAAGTCCGACAACATCCGGATAAGCAACATCTAAAAATCATGATGTTGACGGCTAAAAGTCAACAATCGGACCGCGAACGAGCGGAAGAGATTGGTGCGAATTACTTTTTCTCAAAGCCATTTAGTCCGTTAGAACTGATTGATGTCGTGGGAGGAATACTGAGTGATCACCAAGTGGATTAATCGAAAAATCGGGCGCCAACTCATGGCTTCCTTTTATGTCGTATTAGCTACATTGATGATTTCATCATTGATCGTCTACAACTATACCGATACGAAACTGCAGGCGACTCGGGCGAAATTAGAAGATATCCGTGATCGGAGTGCACGTGCGGGTGCCTTATGGGAAGAGTGGCAGGATGTCCAGTTCAATATGCGTGGTTATGCCTTGATGGGGAATGGAGAATTGTACAATCAAGTCATGGCTCAGCAAGATAAGATTGATCAGGATACAGAATGGTTCGAAAAAAATGCGATTTATGATCAGGGAAAGGCATTCGCCCAGTCCTCGAGAGAATTGTATGGTTATTATTTCGATGCCATTTTGCCGCTTATTCAATCTTATGTCAAAGCGAAAGAATCCGGAGATGTCACGGAATCGTTCTTAAAAGGAACAACACTTGCTGAACTGCCACTTGGTCAGCGATTGTTAGCTGAAGGTAAGATTCAATTAGATGCTCAAGGAAACATTGATGTACTATCAGAGATCAATAAGAGCGAGCTAGCACTCGGCGGTTATCGTGAATTTTTAGAGGATTGGGCACAACGGACGAGCGCCCAGCTGGAACGGGAAATCCGGACGACACAGCTGATTTGGTTAGCGAATATCGTCGTCTTACTTGCCATCTTGATTTTCTTTATTTATCCGTTTATTCGCCGCATCACGATGGAATTATTATCTCTCGTCAAGAACAGTCAACGGCTTGCAAACGGTGAAGATGTTTCGAGCGTCAAAGTACCGAATCGTAAAGATGAAATCGGAATTCTGGCGTTATCCTTCAATCAGATGGCAAGTTCGATTTCCGAGAACAAGCAGCATTTATTAGCGAAAAATGAAGAATTACAGGCGCAACAGGAAGAACTGCAAGCCCAACAAGAAGAATTGCAAGCACAACAGCAAGAGCTTGAAGAAGCGTTAGAGCTGACGATGCGCAATGAACAGCATCTCCAGTACCGGAATGATTTAACCGAGACACTTGCGGCACGTGAGTCGTTGACCGCTTATCCCGAAATCATCGAGAAGCTCGTCACAATCACGGATTCGGAGATCGGTGCATTGGTGTTCGTGGATGAGGAAGATAGTTATTCTGTCGTCACTTATGGGATGACGGATGAACTGGCAGAACAGTTGCTCCAAAATGATGCGTCACTGTTGAAACGAGCAGAATCGCTTAAGACCCCAGTTCATTCTTCTAAACAAGTCGCGAGCAATCATCCATTACCGTATCCGTACTATATGTATGAAACGGCTGTGCCGATTCTCGATCCAACGGCAGATGATATCATCGCGTATATTTACCTTGTCCGCTACCGCGATCAGTTCACGAATGAACAGATGCGAGACGTCATGTCCTTCTCCCGTCAACTGTCACTATCACTCTTGCGAATGCGTTTATTTGACGAGATGACAAAAGAAAAAGCGAAAACGGAGCGAATTCTCGATTCGATTCGAGAAGCGGTCATCTATCTTGAACCTGGGAAAGAAGAGGTCTTCGTCAATCGACCGCTGTACGATCTGTTCCCGGAATTACGATATGGAGTCCACACGGAGCAAGAAACGCTTCAAACATGTCTTGAAGTCATTCGATCTGTCGTCGATGAACCAGAAGTCTTCAGCAGATACGTCGATTCAGTTCTCCGTGGAGAATTACCGACGGATAGTCTACAATTCTCGATTCGAAACGAGACGGTATTCATTCAATTTTATGTCGAGGTGATCCAGATTCATCAGGTGCATAAAGGAACGATGCTTGTCATGCGTGATGTGACGAAAGAGACCGAAATGGATCGTTTGAAATCGGAACTCGTTTCAACCGTCTCTCATGAACTTCGGACGCCACTCTCTTCGATTTACGGCTTTACAGAGCTCATGCTCAACCGGGACATCGAAGAATCGCGCCAAGATCGATATTTACGGACGATCCATTCCGAAACGGAACGCCTTGCGAATCTCGTCAATGATTTCTTAGATGTCCAGCGCATGGAATCAGGAACACAATCGTATAAAAAAGCATCGGTGAACGTTCATGCGATTGCCGAAGAGACGACACAGTTCTATGCAGCTTCGACACAAGCTCATCGGATTACGTTCCGTCACGAAGGAGATCAGTTACCCGTCATTGAAGCAGATGAAGAAAAAATCAGACAGTTGCTCAATAATTTATTGAATAATGCGGTGAAGTATTCACCATCTGGCGGTGCGATCGATGTCGTACTGACGACATCGCTTGATCAAGTCATTCTTCAAGTTCGGGATGAAGGAATTGGGATTCCAGAACAATCGCTCAGTCGTCTCTTTGAAAAATTCTACCGCGTCGACAACTCAGATAGTCGAAAAATTGGTGGTACGGGTCTCGGTCTAGCTATCTGTAAGGAAATCGTCACCGGTCATGGTGGAGAAATTCACGTGGAATCGGTCGTAAGGGAAGGAAGTCTCTTCACTGTCAAATTCCCACTCGTCCAATCCACACATGTGACAATCTCCTGAAAAAACCATATATCAACAAAATAACACTAGGTGTTCGTACGGAAATCAGATACGATGAGATAGGAAAAGAAAGGAGGAAATGAAATGCCAATCACAGCATTCGTTCACACACACGTCTTACTTTGGGTACTTTTATTGGTCACGTTCTTCGTCGCCTTTTCGATGTACAAGAACAATAAGAAAGCCGCAAAAGGCATTCATATGGCGTTCCGTCTTCTACTTTTATTGACGTTCGCGACAGGTCTTTATCTGTACATCAAAATCATGGGGATGTCTGAAAACCCAGATCCACTCTACCATGCGAAGATCACAGCAGGATTACTAACGCTCATCTTCGGAGAGTTGACACTTGTTCGGCTTAAAAAAGGAAAAGCTTATTCCGGTTTCGTCATCGGATTCGCCGTGCTCGTCCTTGTGACAGTATTCCTTGGTTATTCACTCCCATACGGTATGAAGTTCTTCTAAGTTCATACAGAATCAAAAGAGTCCTTTTCGACCTCATAGGTTGAAAAGGACTCTTTTTGTCATGTCCGTTAGTAATTTTTGTTTACAAGTGGTTGTTATTTGGGAAAAGGAATGTATTACACAGTAGAGAGGGGAACGCTTGTGGCACAGTTGAAGGAATGGACGAAGGTTTTCCGGGCACGGAAATGGATGAAACGCGCAGAACCGGTGTTACCACTTTGGCATGGGTATATCGGTTATAAATATGGATTATTCGATGCTCTTCAAACAGGAGCAACGCAAGCAGAGGCACAGCTACGGATGCAGCGTCCGCTGACACAGGAAGCGCTATCCCGCTGGTTCGAAGTCGGCGTCGCAGTCGGTCACTTGAAGAAAAAAGATTTACGCTATACAGCGACTCGCCATGTTCTTCCGGAACTCTCTCAATCAGACGACCGCAGTATCGGATTTATGTTATCGGAAATGATGGAGCTGCACTTACCAGCACTATTCTCTTATCCTCAATTCTTAGAAGAGGGTCAACAAAAGACCTTTAATGGAGAGGAACATGGAGACGTTGTAGCCGAAACTTCAGCTCTCGTTGAGACTGTCGCTTTCCCAGCAGTACGTCACATCATTCGGAATCGTAATCTAACTTCACTTCTTGATATTGGTTGTGCCTATGGCGGGTATCTCCGTAAAATTCACGAGGCATTGCCGGACTTACGACTCGCCGGAATTGATATTGAAGAATCAGTCATCGCCGAAGCAAAACGGCGAGATACGAGCGGAGAGATTGATTTTGTCGTCGGGGATATCAAAACGTTTGATGTCAAAGAGACATATGACGGTGTCATGATGAATAATATTTTGTATTACTTCCCGCAACCGGAACGACTTGCACTATTAGAAGGAGTTCGTCGTTTCGTCAAGGATGATGGAACAGTCATTCTCGTCACACCATTACGTGATAGTTCACATGGCGCACCTTTCTCAGCAGCATTCAATGCCTTTATGACGTTGCATGAGAATCTGTATCCATTACCGAGTAAGGAAGAATTGAAAGAAGATCTATCAAAAGCTGGGTTTGAAAACATTTCGATCACACCATTCTTAAAAGAAGGTGCCTGGTATATCGTCACTGCAAACGCCACTTCCTAAGCGAAGTCTGGCGTTTTTACAGTTGGAAGACAGTTCAAATTTGTCGCTTTTACTATGTGCTTAGTATAATAGTTGAAACGATGAGAGATAAAAGGAGAGATTTGGGTGAAGCGACGCGTAGCAGTGATAGGAGCAGGACCTGGGGGACTTGCATGTGCCTTGTTATTAGCAGGAAAAGGAGTAGACGTCACCGTTTACGAAAAACAAACGCAAGTCGGTGGACGAACTTCTGCCGTTAAGCTAGGTGACTATACATTTGATCGAGGACCAACATTCCTTAATATGCCGCATATTTTAGAAAACGTCTTTCACGAAGCCGGTTTACGGTTAGAAGACTATTTAGATTTAAAGGCACTTGATCCAATGTACACGCTCTATTTCAAAGGCGGAACGGAGCAGTTCACGATGACGACGGATCGGGACCGGATGAAAGAGACGATTGAACAACACTTCCCTGGAAACGGAGAAGGATACGATCGATTCATGGCAGAGCAAGCACTTAAGCTTGGAAAACTCATGCCCATCTTGCAGACACGTCACGATCGGCTGACGGATTACTTATCACCACGTGTCTTAACAGCACTTCCGCGTCTTTCGCTCGGTCGATCCCTCTATGACGTGTTATCCGATTATTTCACGAGCGAAGAACTGAAGTATTCTTTTACATTCCAAGCGAAATATTTAGGCATGTCAGCTTGGGAATGTCCAGGTGGTTTTTCGATCTTGTCTTATATGGAACATGCTTACGGTGTCCACCATCCGATTGGCGGGATGCATCAAGTACCGCTAGCAATGCAACGTGCGATCGAGGAGCTGGGCGGAACCGTACAGTTAGGTGCGGGCGTCGAACAATTGATCTTAAATGGAAAAACTGTCGAAGGAGTCATCCTTGAGTCAGGTCAACATGAGTTATTCGATGAAGTCATCATCGGTGCCGATTTCGCACATGCGATGAATCATTTGGTGCCGGAAGGGGTTTTGAAAAAATGGTCCCGACCAAAAATTGACCGTAAAAAATTCTCATGTTCGACGTTCATGTTATATCTTGGTGTCAACCGGACGTTTGATGCACCACACCACACGATTTATTTTGCGGAGGACTATGAGAAAAACGTTCGTGAGATGACACAGACGCTTGAGCTATCTGATGACTTTTCATTCTATGTCCAAAATCCATCCGTGATTGATCCAACGCTAGCACCTGAAGGCAAGTCTGCTATGTATGTACTAGTGCCGGTACCGAACAATTACTCTGAACTTGATTGGTCGATCGAAGGACCGAAACTACGTCGTCGTGTTCTTGACGCCCTTGAAACGCGTTCGCCGTATCAAGGGATTGAAGCAGCAATCGAAGTCGAAGAGATGTTCACGCCAGACGACTGGGAAGCGATGGGGATCCATCAAGGCGCGACGTTCAATCTCGGTCATCAGTTGACGCAGATGATGTATTTCCGACCGCATAATCAATTTGAAGAGCTCGATCATCTGTATCTCGTCGGAGGTGGCACACATCCAGGTAGCGGATTACCAACGATCTTAGAATCCGCGCGTATCACGGCAGAACTTGTGCTCAAAAAAGAAGGGGTGCGGACATGAAGATAGGATTCGTAGGAGCCGGTGTCGGTACACTGCATGCAGCGCTTTTGCTGACAGCAAGACATCCCGGAGTCGAGATTACGATTTTTGAAAAAGAAGCGCATGTCGGTGGTCGATTACGATCCGTCGATTTTGAATCAGGTGGCCGCATCGATGAAGGTCCGACGATCGTCCTGATGCCAGGCAAGTTAAAAGAGCAGTTGGCAGAAGCCGGCGTGACGGGAGTAGAACTTGAACGGGTCGATCCATTGTATGACCTTCACTTCGACGACGGTACCGTCGTCACGAAAGTAGCCGATGTCGTGGATCAAGCGATCGCAATCGAACGTCAATTCGGTGAAGGGCGTGGATTTTATGAATTCATGCATCAAAAAGAAAAGGATTATGAGACGAGTGTATCGAAATTTTTAGAACGTGGTTATCGTCGAAAGACAGAGTTGTTGCACCCAGACATGATGCGTCCATTATTACAGATGCATGCTCTAGAAACTGCACATGACCATTTGAAGCGATACTTCAAGAGTAAATATTTGCGCATGGCATACAGTTTCCCGACATTTTATATCGGCGGAAATCCTTATACAACACCATCGATTTACGGTTTGATTCCGTACCGGGAACAAGCAGAAGGTGTCTGGTATGTAAAAGGTGGCTATTTCTCGCTTGCTGAACGCATGTATGACACATTAGTCGAACGTGGTGTCCGATTCGTCTTCGAGGCACCCGTTGAACGAATCGTTGTCGACCAAGGACAGGCGAAAGAAATCATCTTACAAGATGGAACACATGAAGCCTTCGATCAAATCGTACTAAATGGAGAGTTTCCATTGATGGAACGTCTTGTGGAAGGTAAACAACCTAAAACCTATACGCCTTCAGGCGGTACGCTACTGCTGTATTTCAAAATGAAAGGGAAAGTCGATTTACCAGTGCATCGCTTTTTGATGCCAAACGACTTGGAACCGCTCATGACGAATATCTTTAAAAAGGGACGATTACCTGAACATCCGGCAGTCTATCTGTTCCATCCAAGTCAGATTGACCGTAGTTTGACAGGAACGGACGATAGCGTCGTCTATTCATTAATTCCTTCTCCACGTGGCTATGGTGTAGAAGATTATGAAAAAGTAGAGTTCGTTGAGACCGTACTTGAAAAAATCGAGCATCATCATCCGGGATTCCGGGAAAAGATACAAGAAATGAAGATTCGTACACCGAATGATGCACAGGCCTTTGGATTGTATCAGGGAGGGAGTTTTGGGATTGCGCCGACGATTCGCCAATCCGCTGCCTTAAAGACACAGGCAAAACCGTATCCGGATATCGATCGATTATATGCCGTCGGTGCATCGGTGCATCCGTGTGGAGGAGTACCAGTCGTCATGATGGGCGCAACGATACTTGTAAACCGAATGGAACAAGAGATGGGGTGGAAACATGAATTCAGTGACGATCCAGAACGCGTATATCAAATGTGAGGAAGTCATTCAGTCCGGATCTAAAACGTTCTATAAAGCCTTCTCACTCTTACCAAAAGCAGATCGACAAGCTGTTTATGCCATCTATACATTTTGCCGATTCCTCGATGATACCGTCGATGAATCAGAGACACCAAAAGAGAGCTTAATGGCTTTCTTGAATGAATTCAAACGATTCCGTAATGGCGAAGTACTAGATAAACCGTTATGGATTGCTTTAGCAGATGTATTTGAACGTTATGAAATGGATGAGACACCATTTCTTGAGCTCGCAGAAGGGATGCGTTGGGATATCGAGAAAAATCGTTATCAAACGCTTGAGGAGACAGAGCAATACAGCTACTACGTAGCGAGTACTGTCGGTTTGATGCTGTTACCCATCCTTGCACCGCAACAGCCTGATCTCCGTAAATCAGCTATCGATCTTGGAATCGCGATGCAACTGACGAACATTTTGCGCGATGTCGGTGAAGATGCAAAACGCGGCCGCATCTACTTGCCCCATTCATGGATGGAGACATACGGTGTCACAGCGGAGTCGTTACTCGCTGGTCGTCCTTCAGGAGACTTCATCGGTCTCTGGGAAGAGGTTGCCCTTCGAGCAGAGCATCTATATGACGCGGCGATTCCATCGTTTGAACGATATCCACGTGAGAGTCGGCGTGCTCTAAAAGCTGCTGCCTTCCTATACCGCGGTATTCTTGATGCAGCGCGGGATAATCACTATGACGTCTTTACGAAACGCGCGTACGTCAGCCGTTGGCAAAAAATGAAGTTACTTGCTACGATTTAATACATGACCATAGAAAAAAGACCTTGGCGGGGACCAAGGTCTTTTTTCTATGGTCTGAGACCGGGGAGTCTCAGATTACTTCTACACCAGAGCGAACATCTGGACTACGAGATAGGTCTGTTTCGACCACGGGGATGGTCTTTTCTTTATCGAGCTATCTGTGGACCATTCGGATGAGACGATCTAAGGGGGAACGTCGTAAGTCATGCGAATGGACACACGATGAGTCACGTGATGAAATGGGTGGGTCCCATTTGATTTCGCTGGTTAGAAAAAGTAAGTTCTTCAACGCTCTTGACTCGGGGAAGTCACCTTGCGCTTGATTGAGGATGTGGGGTCAATCACTACCTCTTGAACTCGAAGTAATCGTATCAAATCTTAGTTGTCCGTACAAGTGATTGATATGCAATTCACATAACGTTCACAGGGTAGCGGCGACAGCAGAGACGATTCGTTCACTTGCTAGTTTTCCTGAAAGCGTCACCATTGGACTACCGCCACCAGGATGCGTTGATCCACCGGCAAAAAACAAATTGTGAACATTCTTTGAACGGTTGCTCGGACGGAGGAAAGACGACCGGATGCCATTGGATGACAAGCCATATAACGAGCCGTGATAAGCAAAGAAGGTTTGTTCGATATCCTGTGGTGTGATCCGTTGTTCGAAGACGACATCAGATGAAATATCAATTCCAAATGACTGCAATCGTTGATTGATCAGTTGATCATACGTATCAAAATCAATCGCATGTCCAGTATCCGTTGCGGGTGCATTGACGAGCACGAATAAGTTGTCACCCGCTTGTCCCATTTCTGGTGCTGTGACGGAAGAATTCGAGATATAGATCGTCGGCTCCTCAGCGTAACGTTTTTCATCAAAGAGTGCCTTGAACTCAGCTTCGTAATCCGAAGAGAAGAAGACGTTATGATGAGCCAGTCCTTCGATCCGACGTGAGAGACCGATACATCGGACGTAGGCAGAAATTGATGGTTCGACTTGAGCAGGTGTCGGATTTTTAAAATCAGGTCGTGCCGTTTCTGAGATCAGGCGTGGATATTGTGTCAATAAATCGCCGTTCATGACGACGAAGTCGACCGGTAGATATTCCAAATGATTCAATTCGATTTCCGTTGCTTGTCCATCTACGACTTCGATCTGTGTCACCTCATCGCCAAGACGGAAGACGACACCTAGTTCTTTTGCACGTCGAGCGAATCCTTCTGCGATTGTTGTATTGCCGCCATTCGTGAAGTAGACGCCGTCATTTAGTTCTAAATGAGCGATGAGACTGAAGGTAGCGGGTGTTTGATAGGGACTACTCCCGATATAGGTCGCATAACGATCGAGTGCCTGAATCAACCCTTTATCCTTAAAGTAGTGCTTATGCAGCCCATGAAGGTTTTGGAAGGGATGCACTTTCAACATGTCTCGCCAGAGGGAGGGGCGGATGAATGAATCTATATTCGTAAAGAATTGTTGTTTTGCAATCGTATGCAACTTCGCCACTTCTTCTTGATAACCTGTAATATCGTTTTTCGCCAACTGACCGTTCGTGAAACGATCTACTTCTGTCCGCATCGCTTCACGTCCAGACGAGAACGTTAAGGTGCGTCCGTCAGAAAAGTGATTGACCGTGTGACGCTCAAGTTTCGTGAATGTAAAGTATTCATCAGGATCCGCACCGGATTCAAGAATGACGGATTGAAAAACTTCCGGCATCGTGATCGTGTTCGGACCAAAATCGAAGCGATGTCCTTCTGTGACGATCGGCATCATTTTGCCGCCGATATGTGTATTGCGCTCGATGACCGTGACGCGAAATCCTTTTGCAGCTAATGAGATGGCAGCGCTTAGTCCGCCAAGACCAGCTCCGATGACAGCTATATGTTTCATGATACTGATTCCTCCTTATGAATAGGTCCTACCCTTCCATGTGATTTCCCGTTTCCTAAAGCTTCGAATCATCGCACTTGCTAGCAAAATGACATAAAGGAATACCGCCAGTGGATGGAGCCACCAAACATGTCGGATTCGTGCCGCACGATCAATCCGGAATCGTGCTAAGTAAAGAAGAGTCAGTGCACCACCCATCTGCCAGGATGGGTGAAGGATGAGATAAGGTAGGACACTTGCTTGAACCAAGTAAAAGAGTAGAAAGTATGATCCGACAACATAAGAATCGTTCATCCCACGAAAGACATTCTTTAGAAAACCTTGCCAGACCTCTTCATTCGTGGCGTACATATTACAAGAGACTGCTGGAGCGACTTCGACGAGCGTCGTCGTCCATCCGTATTTTTTAAATGTGCGACAAAGTTCTAAATCGTCAACGAGAGCCGATTGGATACTTTCATGTCCACCGACTTGATCATACGCACGTCGTTCGACGAGAACGACCATTCCGTTGGCTGCAGCAAACGCTGGATGCTTCACCTTGCGAAAAGGAATCGGAAGATGTTGTGCAATAAGAACATGTTGCATTGGAATCAAACACTTTCCGAGAAACGTCGGTACAGGAAAGGACGGGAAACCGGAAAGGAAAACGGCTCGTTCTGTTCGTAACGTTCCGTATAAGCGACAAATTGCATCAGATGTCAGTGTCACATCAGCGTCGAGAAATAACAAATAGTCCTCTGTCGTTCGTTTCGAGAGTTGATGACACGCATGGACTTTTCCTGCCCAGCCTGCTGGTAAGGGAAGACCATCAATCACTGTAAAACGGTCGTCTTGACCAATCCGATCGAGCAATAACTCGCGCGTCCGATCGGTCGAGCGGTCTTCATATAAGTAAACGTGCATCCCTGTTGTCAGAGCAGGTTCTAGTGCGTCTAATAATTTTCGTACATTACGCTCCTCATTACGTAAAGGGATGCAGATTGCTAGACTATCTGGTTGAACGGGATCCGTTAATCGTGGTAAAAAAGCTAAATTGATCCATGTATAGAGACAGACAGCTAGAGCGAAGAAGAGAAAGAACCAACTCATGACCGAAATGCCCGTAACCAGCGCTCCGTTCGCGCAGGAAGTGGTTCCCTTCTTGTAGAGATACAACGATATAAATCAATACGTTCCGCAATTGCATCTGCTCGAATGTCGTCGTATAAGGCGGTTAGTTCTGCCGTCAGTCGTTTTGCCTGGGCACTTGAACGTTCCTCAGGTAATGGATGAAAGCGACGCGTCCGGATATAGATGTCCGGTTGCTGTTCATGGCCATATGAATAATAAAAGGCGACGAGAGACACGTGATCCGTATGACGCGTCAAATGTGTGGCACCACTTGCTAAGCGAAGCGGACGGTCCTCTTGATGACGTTCCTCGCCTTGAGGAAACATCCAGACGCTGCTGCCATTTTGAAGTCGTTCTTTGGCATAATGAAGACTTGTCTTGATATCAGCGAATGATGTCCGATCAACAGAGAAAGCTCCAAGACGAGAGAAGAACGGGAAGCGAGCAAGCCCTGCTTGGTCAATCATGACGTAAGGATCGTGATGGAAACAGGTCTGATCCAAATGAAAAAGAATCATACCATCCCACCAAGAACTGTGCGTAGCAAGCATGAGACCGGGGACAGGTAGATCGTCTGCTCGATATAAGACACGGTGGAAATGACGTCGGATCAAAGCATGGTCAACATACGTATGAAATACGGATTCAGCTAATTTGCTTTTGTTTGCTTCTTTCAACGATAACCCCTCGTTTCACAATGAAATAGACGATGAATGCACTTAAGCTGACCAAAGTGACGCCATAGAGACCAGCAACTCCTGCTGTTACACCGAATAAAGTGTGCAACATCAAAAAGAGATACTGATTGTTTTGTTCGAGTGCGGCATCCGTCGCTTTGACTTGATAGCGATTGATGAAAAAGGAAAAGACGAGCGCCGTTCCATACCAGCCGAAGAAGTTCTGTGTCGGAATGTCGTAATACCAGCCACCGTCTTGCCAAAGCCAATACGATTTCACATTAGCAGCAACAGGATCAATCGCTAAATCGAGCCAGACGGCAAACAATGGAACGAGGATCAATGTACTATAGCGAAACGAAAACAAACGGGAGAAAGCGAGACTCGCCCCCATGACCGACAGCCATGCAGCCCCGATCGTAATCGGCACACTTAATAATTGAACACCGAAATCCGACTCATAACGATATGTTCCAAACGGCCAACCGGTATGGACCCCAATCGACTCGATGATGATCGAACCAAAGAAGATGAAGGGGATGACAAGACGACCCTTCGGTAAGATATGCCAAAAATAGAGTGCTGCGTATAAGCCGGAAGCGAATAAAAAGACGGCATTGGCCCACTCGAGCCAAGGGGGGAGTAACGAAAAACCAACTAAGATCAAGCCGATGGTGAACCAAATTGAAAAGAAAATCCAAAGACGTTTATGAAACTGCTCCATGCGTGACATTCCTCCATTTCCAAAATAGCTTCTGTCATAAGTATACCCATATATCTTGAAAACGAGCGAGGGAGAAGCGGTCCTATAAAAAAAGTGGTCCGGCTTCTCGCAAGAGAAACCGAACCACTTCCTACCATCATCCGTTTGAATGTTGCTTTTGCTTCTTCTTTTTGATGAACGAGAAAAGGAGAAACGCGATATACAACGGAACAGCAACGAACCAAAACGTCGACCATTCATTGCTACGAGCAATCATGACATACGTCACGTATAGCAATGTAAAGGTGATGACGAACGTATGGCGCGGAACGGGAATGTCTTTAAAACTTGGAATCTTGACACGACTGACCATCAAGAAGGCAAGACCTGTGAAGACAAGTGGAACCATCAAGTCGTTCATTCGTCCACTAAACAACGTAACGACGGCCAAAATACCACCTGCCGCCGTAATCGGTACACCTGAAAAATAAGCAGATGCCACATTCGTTGCGGATAAATTAAACCGGGCAAGACGGAATGCGCCGAACAACGGGAACAGAGCAGAAATTAGTAAACCAACTTCTCCGAATTCATAGAAATACGTATAGTAGGCCATCATTGCAGGTGCGACACCGAATGTCACGATATCTGCTAATGAGTCCAGTTCTTTTCCGAAGTCGCCTGCTACACCAAGCATCCGAGCAAGACGTCCGTCCAGACTATCAAGCATCATCGCGATGACGATTAGTAAGGTGGCATTTTGAAAATCACCTTTTGCCGCCATGACGATGGCTAAAAAACCACAATACAGATTTCCGAACGTAAATAGGTTAGGTATTGAATTACGAACACGATCTTTCCACAAAATGATTCCTCCTGCCACTTCATCGATACTACTCATCATACCATAATTAGGAGATGGAATTCAGCCGTTCGTAAAGAGAATCCCCTGAGTGAAAGATAAAAAATCATGAGGATTCAACCGAACTTGATGTCCACGTTTTCCGGCGGATACGATGATGAATGGTTCATGGATAGCACGATCCGATAAAAGAACCGGAAAGTTCTTCTTAGCACCGATGGCAGAGACACCACCTCGAATATAGCCAGTCAGGTCTTCTAACTCCTTCATCGGAACAAGCGCGACTTTTTTCGAATGCAATGCTTTAGCTGCTGCCTTAAGAGAGAGTTCTTCTTCCCCCGAAATGACGACAAAGACATATTTATTTTCGACCATTTTCAAAACAAGGGTTTTAAAAATGGTCGAAAGGGGGTAATTAATCTTTCTACCGACGGCTTCAGCAGATAAATCATCAAGATCAACAGGATAAGTGAGGGATTCGAAGTCAATCTTAGACTGCTTCAGAAGCCTCTCGACGTTCGTTTTGCTCATGTGTTTCTCCTTTGACGAGTGAGTATTGGACCCATTTCCGTCCGTGCCAACGTTTCATGGCGAAAATGCCACGGAACCATTCGTCAGCAGAGAAGGCAATCCAGATTCCAAGTAAACCAAGACCGAAACCAAGACCAAGTGTATAACTGAGGACGACCGCAATTCCCCACATCGATAGAATACCGATGGCGACAGGGAAACGGACATCTCCTGCCGATTTAAGAGTTCCCATGAGTACGATGTTCATCGCGCGACCTGGTTCAAGAATGACGCTTGCCCAGAGTAGTGGGATACCGATTGCAATGATTTCAGGACTCGATGTGAACACTGATAGAATCGATGAACCGAATGAAGCGAGAGCGACAGCTGAGATGAAGCTTGCGAAGACGGCAATTTTCAATGTTTTCACAGCACGTCCATATGCTTGTTCAAATTGTTGAGCGCCAACTTGGCGTGCGACGAGAAGTTGCGTCCCTTGCGCGATCGCAAGTGTAAATAGGAAACAAAGCATTGTGATGTTCGATACATACACACGAGCGGACAATGCTGCTTCACCAATCGTTGCGATGAATCCTGTGATGATGAGTTGTGAAAATTGATATGAGATTCCTTCACCGGCAGATGGGATTCCGATGTTCATGATCCGTTTCACATCTTCCCGGTCGAAATGAATCAAGTCTTTTACTTTAAAACGTAATGAGAGTTTCCGGTAAACGACGAAGAATAAGACAAGGACAGCGATTGTCCGAGCGATGACGATCGACCAGGCGACACCGGCAACACCGAGAACGGGAATGCCGAAGAGTCCAAGAACAGCGATGACGTTACCAAAAGCACTAACGAAATTCATGAGTAGCGTGACATACATAGCATTTTTCGTGAATCCATGACTCCGGAGAATCGCACCGAGTGTCAGAGAGATGGCTTCTAAGAAAAGGAATAGACCAACGATCTTAATGAACGTTTCGCCATAGACGAGCGTCTCTCCTTCTAATGAGAAAAATCCAAGGAGTTGTCTTCCGAACAATACGACGGTCAGAGAAACGATGAGACCGGTATACAAGTTAATCGCAAAAGCAGAACGAGCAGTTTGACGAGCGTTTTGTGTTTTTCTTGCACCGAGGTACTGACCAATGATGATCGTTGCACCGACCGAGGTAATGTTAAAGAGAATAATGAAGATGTTCAAAATTTGATTGGATACACCGACTGCCGCAGCAGCGCTATCTGAGTAATAACTTAAAATCAACGTTGCAATGATCCCAAGGCTCATGTGCAATGCGATTTCAATAAACAATGGCCACGTGATGTGGAATAAGCTTGGTTGCTTGACTGTTTTCATAAAATAAATCCCCTTTGTTTCATAAAACGAATAGTGTTTCTTTATCTTTTTGAAACTATACGCCTTCGATTTTCATAATGAAAGAGGGTTTTTTGTGTTTCATTAAAAAAAAAGAGATTTAAAAGGATTTTCATAAAATATCACGAATACATCATAATGAACAATCATTCATTTTTAAAAGGTAGGGGAATCCGATGAAACGAGAAATGAATTATGCCGTCAAGGATCAGGTTGCGACGTTAACCCTTGCTCGACCGAAACAACTGAATGCATTAACTTCGAATTTATTGGATGAGTTAGCAGACGCTCTAGAAGAAGCGAATCAGGATGAGGAAGTACGTGTCATCGTCTTGACAGGCGAGGGACGTGGGTTTTGTGCAGGTCAAGACTTGAAAACTGTCTCACCTGAGCTCGATCATGGTGAATATTTACAACAGTATTATCATCCTGTCGTTCGTGCACTCGCTAAATCGAAGAAACCGACGATTGCTGCCATCAATGGTGTAGCGGCAGGGGCTGGGTTATCACTCACGCTCGCTTGTGATTTTCGACTAGTCGACAAGGAAGCGAAATTATCGCTTGGGTTCATTAATATCGGACTTGTCCCAGATGCGGGTGCTCCGTATTTCTTGCCTCGGCTAATTGGTGCAGCAAAAGCAACAGAGCTTGCGTTACTCGGTGACACGATTTCAGCAGACGAAGCTGTTTCGCTCAACCTTGCGACACGAAGCATCGAATCAGAGCAATTTGTAGAAGAGGTCACAGCGTTTGCTCGTCAACTGGCGGATCGTCCGACGAAAGTAATCGGATATATCAAGCAGCTACAGGCAGCGAGTTATGAAAATAACTTGGAGGAAATGCTTGCTCAAGAAATCATCTACCAGTCACGCGCTGGGAAAACGGAAGACCATCGTCATGCTGTTGAATCCTTCATCGAAAAAAAACGCCCTGTTTTTGTCGGACGATGAATCGAAGACATATATAGAAGAAAGACGTCGGAATCGCACGATGCGCCGACGTCTTTTTCACTTCAATTTCTTTTTGATTTTTCGTGCGGTCGCATGTGTACGATCCGTTAAGGCAGTAGAGATACGGAACAATAGAATTCCAAGAAAAGCGGAAACAAAAATATAAATTCCGGTCAACGTCACGAATGCGCCACTAGCGAGCGTGATGAATAGAATCGAAAATTCACCGCGTGGTCCAAGACAAAAGCCTGATTCGATCGCATGATAATTGGATAGACCGAACGATTTTCCACCGAGATAACCGACTAAGAATTTCGAGACGACTCCCCAAATGACAAGAGCGAAGAAAAATAGATCAATGGGTAACCCCTCAGTCAACTCGAATGACATTCCAAACGTGATAAAGAACAAGGGTAATAATAAGTCTTGGAACGGAGTGACTAGCCGTTTAAGATAACGCGTCTCATCCAGTTCGGTTAACAGAATACCGATGATGAAGGCACCGAGTACTTCGGATAGACCAAATAAGATTCCAATTCCAGAAAACAATAAGATTAAGCCGATGATCCCGATTCCAGCATCCGGGTGTCGATAGAGGGAATCGACTAACCGTCCACGTCTTCGAATAAATAACGTCATGATCATCAGAGCAATGAAGAAGAAGGCGAACCCGAGAAAGATGATGCTGATTTTGGCAACCGAGAACGTCTCAGTCCCTAAAACGAACGGTGCCGTCGTCAGTAAGATTGGTGCCATCAAATCTTCGAAGACGAGTAAAGACAGCACGAAGCGATTCACGTCTTGGTGTTTATCTGGTTCACGGTCGAGTAGCCGAGCAGAAATTGAAGAACTCGTCGCATACAAGACACAGCCGATCAAAAACGATTCGGCGACTGAAAAGCCAAACGATAGGGTCAACAGGATTGTTCCACCGAACGAAAGTAGAATATCGATGACTCCTGCTTTCCAAATGGAACGGAGCTGAATCAGCAAGTCCGCCACTGAAAATTTTAGACCGAGTAAAAAGAATAAGACGATGATGCCCGCTTCTCCTCCGAGTTTCAGCTCTTCGGGAGGGTCGTAATAGAAGCCAAGGACGATTCCGATCAAGATGAAGGCCAGAATACTTGGGACGTGGAATCGTTCACTCAAGTAACTGATCGTAAACAAGCCGATGAGGATGAGACCGGCGTAAAAGAAAATTTCCATGGAGGATATCCTCCTTTCTGTACCCTATACCCTAATTCGCAAGCATTCATTAACTCGTTTCTATCCTGGAGAACGGATACAGAAGAAAAAAGCCTGGACACAAAACTTCTTTATAGAAGGTAAGTGTCCAGGCTTTTAGATGGTTATAAGACTTGAACGATCGTTCCCGAATACGCAGGGAGAGAGACATCAAGCGTCTGCTGGTGCGTGTTCGTCAATAAATCAAGCCCCCGACCAGCTTGTGGAGCGGTCAACGAAACAGAAACATCTGAGTTGTTGAAATAGATATAATACAATCCTTCCGGACTCATGCGACGCATGATGATCGTATTTGTCTCATCATTCGCGTGAACGAAAGAGATATGTCCTTTGTTCGCAAGTGTCTTATGTTGTTTTCGAAGCTGCAACAAGTGTCGCGTATAGGCGAATAACTCCTGATCCTGCTCCTCTGGATCCCACGGCATACATTTCCGGCAGCCTGGATCTTGATCCCCATCAAGACCGATTTCATCTCCATAATAAATGACAGGACTGCCCGAGAACGTCAGCATCGAAAGTAACAAGAGACGTAACTTACTCTTATTATTCCCTGCACGCGTCAATGCACGCGGTGTATCGTGAGAACCGATCAAATTAAAGGTTACTTCATTGACATTCATCGTGTTTGAGAACAATACATGCGACATATCGTTCGCATACGAAGTTGCTTTAGTCTTATCTAAGGCAAAGAAGTTCAAGGCGGCATTCGTAAATGGATAGTTCATGACGGCGTCAAACTGGTCACCGAGCAACCATTCCTGTGAGTCATGCCAAATTTCACCAAGGATATACGTGTCAGGGTTGACCTCCTTGACGACTTGACGGAAATCACGCCAAAATGCGTGATCGACTTCGTTGGCGACGTCGAGTCGCCAGCCATCGATTCCGAATTCTTCGACCCAGTAACGAGCGACGTGGAGCAAGTAAGACTTTACTTCATCATTCTCGGTATTGAATTTCGGCATCTCAGGTACGAAAGCAAACGTATCGTAGTTCGGCAATGGTTCTGTCACGAGCGGGAAATCACGCAGGTGGAACCACTCTTTATAGGTGGAGTGACTACCATGTTCACGGATGTCAGCGAATGCTTTATGGTGGAAGCCGGCATGATTGAAAACGGCATCTAACATGATGCGAATCCCGTGTGCGTGTAACAGATCGACCATTTCCTTGAATTTCTCTTTCGTACCGAATTGTGGATCAATTTCTAAGTAATCGATTGTGTCATATTTATGATTCGATTTCGCCAAGAAGATCGGGCAGAAGTAAATACCAGTGATACCAAGTTCAACGAGATAATCGATGTGGTCGATGACTCCTTGGAAATCTCCACCGAAAAGATTCGTCGTTGTCGGTGCTGTACTATTCCATGGAAGTGTACCAGCTGGATCATTCGTCGCATCGCCGTTTGCAAAGCGATCTGGGAAGATTTGATACCAAACTGTATCCTGGACCCAATCTGGTGCAGTGAATACGTCGACTGCATTAAGGAAAGGAACACAGAAATAGTAGCCTGTATCATCGAGCGGTTTTTCATCGAACCAGCCACGTTCCGTGAATACATGACTTGTTGCACCGTCATGGAGACGGAAACCATATCGTAGACGACGGAAGGGAGGAACAACATCGATGAACCAGTAATCGTATAACTCATCTGATCCACTTCGCTTCATCGGTGTTTCAAATGTATTCCAGTAGTTTGATTTTGAGGGATCGAAGTTCCAATCGGCATCATCTGGGTTTTCAGTATGCCAATCGTATGGGTCGCCCCAAATCAGATCGACGCGATCAACGTCATTTTTTTTCGTTTGTAAACGGATGTGGATTGTTCGCTCATCGTACTTATAGACGAATGGAGACATCGCACGGTGGAACACAGCTTCTTTGAACATGGCAGTCACTCCTTAACGCAATCGCTTGCATCGTATTGATTATGTCTTCGACCTAAGAATAGTAAAGCGCTTTCTTAAAGTCAATTGCAATCCCGTGAAATCAAGGATTCCTGATAAAAGTCGAGAGTCTAATGCAATCGTTTGCATCATATTGTGCAAAATATAAAAATGAAAACGTTTTCTTTTTTACTGCTTCTCTGACCTGGTATTTGATTCAAATAATGAAAATAGAAATAAAAAGTTTTTGAAATGTAAGAAAATAATTGAATAAAAGGACTTGTCAAAAGGATTTTAGATTGTATAATAAAAATGTAAAGGTGATGCAAACGTTTTCATAAAACGCTTACAACCACTCGGTTGTTATCATGAGAAAATGGTTGTGCCTTTATGCAAACGTTGTGCATTAAAACTTATCATTCATAAGTTAACTTGGGGAGGAAATTTCAATCATGGAAATGAAAAAATTCGTAGCAGGTCTTTCTGTATCTGTCATGGCAATCGGTGCTCTTGCAGCATGTGGCGGTGGATCGGATTCTGAATCATCATCTTCAGATTCAGGCAGTAAAAAACCAAGCAAGATCGTCATCTGGGAAGACACTGAAAAAGCTGAAACAACTAAAGCTGCAGCTAAAGCGTTCGAAGAAAAAGAAGGCGTCAAAGTTGAAGTTAAAGAAGTCAAGATGACGGATCAACAGAAGAAAGTAGCACTTGACGGACCAGCAGGTAAAGGACCGGACATCATGCTTCTTCCACACGACCAAATCGGTACAGTCGTTGACCAAGGTTTGATCGCGGAACTCAAGGATGGCGAAAAAGCACTTGAGCCATTCATCGATACAGCGAAATCGGCAGTAACGTTTGATGGTAAAGTCTACGGATATCCGAAAGCAGTTGAAACACCAATCCTCCTTTTCAATAAAGATGAATTAAAAGAAGCACCAGCTTCAATGGATGATCTATACAAGATCTCAACAGAGCAAAAGAAAGACGGGAAATACGGATTCCTCGCGCTTTGGGATAACTTCTACTTCGCACACGGTCCAATCGGTGGATACGGTGGTTATGTCTTCAAAGACAACGGCGGCAAATTGGATCCAGCAGATATCGGCTTGAACAACGAAGGTGCTGTCGAAGGTATGGATTACATCGGCAAGTGGTACAAAGAAGGTCTCTTCCCGAAAGGTCTCATCGGTGGTGGCGGTGGTCAAGCACTTGATCAACTCTTCGGTGATAAAAAAGCTGTTGCTGTCATGAACGGTCCATGGGCAGTTGCGAGCTATAAAGAAAAAGGCATCAATCTTGGAGCTTCAGCACTTCCGAAACTTCCAAACGGTGAGCCAATCAAAACATTCGTTGGTGTAAAAACATACGCGATTTCAGCATACTCGGAAAATGCAGAGTGGGCTGAGAAGTTCTTGGCATCACTCACAGGTGAAGAAAACGCTAAAGCAATGTTCGAAAAATACAATGAGATCCCACCAGTCACTGCTCTTCAAGAAGATGCAGCAATCAAGGATAACGAAGTCGCAGCAGCAGTCTTCGCACAATCACAAAACGGTGTGCCAA
Source organism: Exiguobacterium sp. s168 (assembly GCF_018619035.1). Lineage (NCBI taxonomy): Bacteria > Bacillati > Bacillota > Bacilli > Caryophanales > Exiguobacterium > Exiguobacterium sp. s168. The sequence continues at coordinate 45,365 of NZ_JACSNE010000010.1, forward strand.
TGCCAAACATCGCTGAGATGGGTCAAGTTTGGGAACCAATGGCAGCAGCACTTCAGCTTGTTGCAACAAACAAACAAGATGCACAAAAATCAGCTGATGATGCTGTCAAACAAATTAAGCAACAAATCGAAGCAAACAATCAATAAGCGTAAATGGAACGCGTGAATCCATGAAAAAGAGATAAAGAGAGGGGGATCTTGGATTCCCCCTCATCTTTATGGTTGGAAGAGAAGCCTGAGGTCAGACATGACCTTTGGAAAGGAGAACGGACGATGGCTGCGATTGCAACACCACACCCGACGAATCCAACGCCTGAAAAAAAGACGAACCACCGCACGATTGCGGCGCTGATGTCGATCATTCCAGGAGTAGGACAACTATATAATAAACAATTCCTTAAAGGCGCGACATTTTTTGTCGTCGTACTATCATATTTTCTCGTCAACTTTGAACTGTTCTTTAAAGGAGCAGGAAATGGTCCTGGCGATCGCGGAGCGATCTGGGGCTTGATTACACTCGGTGAGGTACCAGGCGTAAGAGGGGATCACTCGATCTTTCTGATGGTCGAGGGCATCATTGCCTTGATTTTACTTGTCTTTGGTATCGCCATTTACGTCTGGAACTTTATCGATGCGTATCGAATCGGTAAGTTACGTGACATGAACCTTGAAGTGCCATCTTTGAAGATGCAACTACGGAACTTCCGCGATAACGGGTTCCCGTACGCGATGTTGATTCCTTCATTAGTACTTCTGGTGTTCACGGTCGTCTTACCGTTGATCTTTACTTTCTTGATTGCCTTTACGAACTACAAATTCAACAACTCGCCTCCAGCGAAGTTAGTTGACTGGATCGGTATCCAAAACTTCTTGAATATCTTCACGGTCGATATTTTCCGTGATACATTCGTCAGCGTTCTCGGCTGGACGCTTGTCTGGACCGTCGCTTCGACGACGGGTGTCATCGCGATCGGTATCGGACTTGCAGTCTTGCTGAACCAAAAAGGACTCAAAGGAAAACGATTCTTCCGTTCCATCTTGATCCTGTCATGGGCAGTACCAGCCTTCATTACGATCTTGATCTTCCGCTCGATGTTCAATGAGACATTCGGTGTTTTCAATACGACGTTATTACCAGCGATTGGTCTTACTGACGGTGTCGACTGGATGACAGATCCGACGTATACGAAGCTTGCCTTGATCGGGATCCAGTGGTGGTTAGGTTTCCCATACATCATGACACTGACGACGGGGATCTTGCAGTCGATTCCAGAGGATCTCTATGAAGCAGCAACAATCGACGGAGCAACTTCTGGCGAGAAATTCCGTTTGATCACATTGCCGATGATTCTTTTCGCAACAGCACCGATCTTGATCACACAGTATACGTTTAACTTCAATAACTTTAATATCATCTATCTATTCAACAATGGTGGACCGGCAGTACCAGGTCAATCAGCTGGTGGAACGGATATCTTGATTTCGTGGATTTACAAATTGTCGCTTGGCTCGAACCCGCAGTATGGATTCGCAGCAGCGATCACGCTTGTGTTGTCGTTCTTCATCATGACGATTGCCGTCATTCAGTTCAAGCGTTCAAAATCATTCAAAGATGAGGATATGATCTAATATGAGAAAACAAAACCGAATCAACATGGCGTTGTCATATCTCATTTTGACGATCGCCTCCATCATTATCGTTTATCCACTCCTTTGGGTCGTTGGTACTTCACTCAACCCTGGGAAAAGCATTACATCGGATATCTTCCCAAGTAATCCGACCTTGATCCACTACTTTGATTTGTTTGATCCAGCAAAAACGGATTATGGCATGTGGTATCTAAACACAATTAAGATTGCCGTCATCACGATGGTCGTCTCAGTCGCTCTAATCACGTTAACAGGATACATTTTTTCGCGCTATCGCTTCGTCGGTCGGAAAAATTCACTCATCTTGTTCCTCGTGTTGCAGATGGTACCGCAATTCGTTGCCATTATTGCGATTTATGTCTTGCTCAATATGTTAGAATTGTTTGATACGCATCTGGCGCTCATCCTGCTCTATTCGGGTGGTGCGATTCCAATGAATACGTATCTTGCAAAAGGATATTTTGATACGATTCCAAAAGAACTTGATGAGGCGGCACGGATGGATGGTGCCGGTCACTTACGAATCTTCTGGCAAATCATCTTACCGCTCGCAAAACCGATGGTCGCCGTCATCGCGTTGTTCAACTTCATGGCACCATTCAACGACTTCATTTTAGCATCGCTCGTCCTGCGTTCTCCTGAGAAACAGACACTTGCGGTCGGGTTGTACAACATGGTGTCGGAGCAGTTCGACAATAACTTCACGTTATTTGCGGCAGGTGCCGTATTATCAGCAGTTCCAATCGTTCTTCTCTTCTTCGCATTCCAACGCTTCTTCGTGTCTGGATTGACGGCTGGTGGAACAAAAGGATAATCATAAGGGGGAAATCAGCGGCATGAGACGAGGCATAATGCTTCTCCTCTTGCCGCTTCTCTTGTCTATCGGGCTTCAACCGATGACGGGTGAAGCAGCAGGTTGGGAAAAAGAACGAATGTATTTCATCATGGTGGACCGGTTCGAGAATGGCGATCCGAGTAATGACCGAGAGGCGGATCCTGAAAATCCAAAAGCGTTCCAAGGCGGCGATTTAGCAGGCGTTACGAAACGTCTCGATTACATCAAGGAAAAGGGCTTCACTTCGATTTGGTTGACGCCGATCTTTAAGAATCGTCCGAATGGTTATCATGGATACTGGACAGATGATTATTACGAAATTGATCCGCACTTCGGAACAAAGGAAGAGTTTAAACGTCTCGTCAAGGAAGCGCATGATCGGGATATCAAGGTCGTCCTTGATCTTGTCGTCAATCATTTAGGACCAAATCATCCAATGGTGAAAGAAAAACCGGAGTGGTTTCATAAAAATCAACCGATCATGAATTGGAACAACCCGTCGGAAGTCGAGAATAACTGGCTGTTCGATTTACCGGACTTCAATACAGAAAATCCGGAAGTCGTCGATTATTTAATTGATGTCGCGAACTACTGGGTCGATGAAACGGGTATAGACGGATACCGGCTCGATACGGTACGCCATGTGCCCGCCACATTTTGGGAAACGTTCATCCCAGCAGTAAAAGAAAAGCATCCAGACTTATTCTTATTGGCTGAAGTATTCGATGGAGATCCGCGAAAAATTGCATCCTACTCGAAATTAGGTTTTGATTCCGTGACGAACTTCCCGTTTTATTATGGAGTCAAGGATCAGTTTGCTCGCAAAAATGGTTCAGCGGAAGAACTCGATTCAGTTTATAATCGAGATACTACGTTTAATCCGAATCCCAAGGGACTTGCAACCTTCATAGATAATCATGATGTCAAACGCTTCATCACGGAAGCAAAGATTGGTGGAGCAGACGAAGAGGAGCGGCAACTTCGACTAGCATTGTTCGCACTCTATGCTGCACCAGGGATGCCGATCGTCTACCAAGGAACAGAGGTGGCGATGCCAGGTGGTGAGGATCCCGGAAACCGGATGATGATGACATTTGATCAGAACAAGAAGATGCAACAGTACGTAAAAACGTTGAACGAGATGCGTCAGGACTACCCAGCGTTTGCAACAGGGAAGCAACGCTTGATCGCAAAAACCGATCATATGGCAGTCTACTCCCGGGAGACGAAACAACAACAAGTCGTTTACGCGATCAATCTTGGAGAAAAAAAGACGAGCTTACGCGTGTCTGCGAAAGAAATTGGTGATGACCAGCGTCTAAGAGGACTTTTATTCTCAGATTTGGTGCGTCAGGATGGTGACGCCTATGAGATCACGCTTGATGCAAATAGTGCGAACAGCTATGTCATCGAAAAGTCACAAGTCAACTGGTGGTCGATCGTCGCAATTGGTGCGATTGCTCCGATTTTAGCGCTCATACTTCTTCTCGTTCACCGTAAACGCATGCAACGTCAAACAAAATAAAATACTTAACTAGGGGAAATGTGAGGTGAAGGGGATGCAGGTAACAATCAAGGATGTAGCACGGGAAGCGAATGTCGCACCCTCGACGGTATCACGCGTCATTGCGAATAGTTCACGTATCAGCCAAAAGACGAAGGAACGGGTGCGACAGGCGATGGATGAGCTCGGATATTATCCAAACGTTCATGCACGCAGTCTAGCGAATCGAACGACACAAGCGATCGGTCTCGTCATGCCAAGTGCTGCAACAAAAACGCTACAAAACCCATTCTTTTCGGAGGTCATTCGAGGAATTAGTACAAAAGCGCATCAAAATGGCTATTCGTTATATATGACGACAGGTGTCTCGGAAGAAGAGGTATATGAAGGTGTCGTCTCGATGGTTCAGGGCCGTCGCGTCGATGGCGTCGTCGTATTGTATTCTCGTACGGATGACAAAGTCGTTCAATTTCTGCAGGACTCGAAGTTTCCGTTCGTTGTCGTCGGTAAACCATTCAGTGATTCATCACACGTCACGTATGTCGATACGGATAATTACTTAGCGGGTCGCGAAGTAACGAAGTATTTACATCAACTCGGGCATGAGTGTATTGCATTCGTCGGTGGGGCACAGGATTTAGCTGTGACACAAGAACGTGTCGGTGGTTATAAGACAGCTCTCATGGAAGAGGGAATTCTGATTCACGATTCTTATATCGTCAGCGCCCCATTTATGACTACGGGTGGTGCCGAAGCAGTCAAACGACTGATGTCACTTGAACATCCACCGACTGCCGTCGTTGTTAGTGACGATATGATGGCACTTGGTGTCATGAGTACACTGAATGAGATGGGTATCAGTGTGCCGGATCAAATGGCCGTCGTCAGTTTCAATAACTTGTTCATCGCAGAATTCTCAAGCCCACCGTTGACTTCTGTTGAAATCAATATCTTTGGACTTGGTTTTGAAGCGACGAATTGTTTGATTGAACAAATCAATGAAGATGCGACACCTTATGGGAAGCGCGTCATCGTTCCGCATTATCTCGTTGTCCGTCAGTCATGTGGCGGAAAATCTGAAGCATGAAACAGAAGTCTATTTTTAAGCCGATTGGTTTGAAAATAGACTTTTTTTGATTCAAAAGGATGTCGATTTCTAGTAAAAGGAAGCGGTTGCAGAAAAAGAAATTTATTTTCGTGCAAACGATTGCATTGATGCTTTTTATGTGTACAATAAAGAATGTAGAGTATAGATGAAACGCTTACATGATCAGATTGACTGACATGCGTAGCATAAAAAGGAGCGACTTGACGATGAAACGACTTTTTGAGGTCAATGAGTGGAAAATTACAGAGCTTGGTTTTCATCCAGAAGATAATCGACTAGCAGAATCGATGACATCGATCGGAAACGGTCATATGGGAATGCGCGGTACATTTGAAGAAGAATATACTGGTGACACGCATCAAGGCATGTATGTCGCAGGTGTTTATTATCCCGATAAGACACGTGTCGGCTGGTGGAAAAACGGTTATCCGGAGTACTTCGCGAAAGTACTCAATGCTGTCAACATCATGGGTTTGAAAGTATCTGTCAACGGAAAAGCTGTTGATTTGAATACGTGGGAAGTCGTTGACTTCAAACGTGAACTTGATATGCAACATGGTGTATTGACGCGGGCGATGTTGTTGAAGCATGGAGAAGAAGAGATAAAAGTCGAATCCAAGCGTTTCTTCTCAATCGTCGATAAAGAAATCGCTGCCTTGCAATATACGGTGACACCTGTCAATTTCGAAGCAGAAATCGTCATTGAATCGTATCTCGATGCGGATGTTGAAAATGAAGACTCGAACTATGATGAGAAGTTCTGGCTTCCTGTCGAACACGGAATTGAAGAACGGTTCGGTTATGTGACATCAAAAACGAAAAAGCTCGATTGGCATGTGACGGCAGCGATGATCACGGATGTCGAAGGCGCACGATGTGAAGTCGTCGATGGCAATACGCAGTACGTCGCGAATCGTTTTACGAAACAAGCCGCAGTAGGTGAGGGTGTCACAGTCGAAAAATTCGTCGCACTCGTAACGAATCGCGACCATGAAATGGATGCATTACTGGAGCAAGCGATGAAACGTGTTCACGTCGCATTCGAATCAGGCTTTGAACCATTGCTTGCGACACATGAAGCCGCTTGGTTGCACCACTGGGAAGAAGCGGATGTGAAAATTGAAGGTGATGTCGAGGCACAGCAAGGGATTCGATTCAACATCTTCCATATGTTCCAAACTTACACAGGTGAAGATTCACGCCTGAACATCGGACCAAAAGGATTCACGGGCGAGAAGTATGGTGGTGCGACGTATTGGGATACGGAAGCGTACTGCTTGAACTTCTACCTTGCGACGTCGAAACCGGAAGTTGCTTGGAATTTACTCAAGTATCGCCACAACCAATTGCCGCAAGCGAAAGAAAATGCGGATAAGAATGTCGGCATGAAGGGTGCGCTTTATCCGATGGTAACGATGAACGGAGAAGAGTGCCACAACGAGTGGGAAATCACGCATGAGGAAATTCACCGGAATGGTGCGATCGCACATGCGATTTATAATTACACGAACTACACGGGAGACACGTCGTACCTTGGACAATACGGGTTTGAAGTGTTAGTCGAGATTGCTCGTTACTGGGCAAGTCGCGTCAATTACGTGCCGCATAAGGATGTCTACATGATTCTTGGTGTGACGGGACCAAACGAATATGAGAACAACGTCAACAACAACTGGTATACGAATCTGATTGCGGCATGGTGTCTCGAATATACACAGACCGTTCACCGTCATTTAGCGCAAGAAGAGCCAGAACGTCTGCAAGAACTCATGCATCAATTAGCATTGACGGATGAGGAGTTGGCGAAGTGGGCAGATATCGACGCGAAGATGTATTATCCGAAAGATGAAGCAGCACCTGGGATCTTCATGCAACAAGATGGTTTCATGGATAAGGAGCAAATCTTGGTCGCTGAACTCGATCCGAAACATCTCCCGCTGAACCAGAATTGGTCATGGGACCGGATCCTGCGCTCTGTTTTCATTAAACAGGCAGATGTCTTACAAGGTCTCTACTTCTTGACGGATCGCTTCAGTCTAGAAGAGAAAAAAGCAAACTTCGATTTCTATGAACCACGTACGGTCCATGAATCGTCACTATCACCATGTATCTATTCAATCATTGCAGCAGAAGTCGGGTATGAGGAAAAAGCGGTTGAATTGTATCAACGTTCGGCTCGACTTGATCTTGATAACTACAACAATGATACGGAAGACGGGTTACACATCACGTCAATGGTTGGATCATGGATGTCGATCGTCCACGGATTCGCTGGATTACGGGTGGCGAACGATACGTTATCCTTCAAGCCGATGTTGCCAAAAGGCTGGACGAGCTATACGTTCCGGATGCAATGGCGCGGTCATCATATCCATGTCCATGTACAGCCAAATGCCGTCGAAATCGCCCAAACAGAAGGCGAAGCATTCAGCTTAAACGTTCATGGAACAACTGTTGAAGTTCCGGCAGGAGGACAGATTACAGTTCCTGCTTCGATGACAGTATAAGAGAGAAAAAAGAACCGATTTTTGAGTCGGTTCTTTTTTTGTGTGTAACAAGAATCAGGACACCTTTGTCACAAATGAAAACGCCATCATGAAAAAGAACATCAATCTTTGGAAATCTTGACTATCCGGCGACATTTGAATGTGCTAAAGTGTTTCAAGATAGTTATGAATGAGAGGAGAACGGCGTGTGACAGCAGTAGTAAAGGAAAGTATGTTAAAAGTGATCGTGGCTTCGATTGGGGGATTCGTCATCGCCGTTGCCATGAACTGGTTTTTGATTCCGAGTGGTGTCTATTCGACTGGATTTACAGGACTTGCCCAAATCCTGACGCAAGTCCTTCAAAATACAGCATTTGCGTTTGGTGAAAACGTCTGGTTCTTGGCGTTGAACATCCCTTTGATCGTGCTCGCATGGATCATGTTAGGTCGGAGTTTTACAATCATTACGTTGGTTTCGGTCTTGGCAACGACGATTTTCATTGGTCTTATTCCTCAATATGCTGTCATACCAGGTGATCAAACACTGAATGCAGTGTTTGGAGGGGTTTTGCTTGCGATCGGTACCGGTATCACGATTAAGTTCGGTGCTTCGACGGGTGGGTTTGATATCGTCGCCCTCATCTTTGCTCGTTTCTCCGATCGCAGTGTCGGCTTGTATCTGTTCGTCTTGAATTTCTTAATCGCATTATTAGCAGGAGCGTTGTTCGGTTGGTCGACTGCTTTATACACAATCGTCTTCATCTACGTGACGTCTAAGGTCGTCGATGAGATTCATACGAGCAATCAGCGTCTAACGATTTTCATCGTCACGAATCATGCGGATGACATCACGACGGCTTTGCATCAGCACATCATTCGAGGCATCACGCAAATTCCTTCGATTGGTACGTATTCTCGAGCTGAAAAAGCGACGTTGATGATGGTCATCGAGCGTCATGAATTACGGGACATTGAACGGATTTGCCGGGAAGCGGACGAGACGGTCTTCATCAACGTCGTCGCGACAGACTCGGTTGTCGGATACTTCCGAAAAGGATAATGAAAAAGGCACTTGCTCTGCAACATGTAGCAAGTGCCTTTTATCTGTTTTCATGCGAGCCCGAGGACGTGTCTCAAGTAATAGGCGATCCCGTCATCTTCATTTCGCTTCGTCGTGCCGTTTGCCAGATGCTTCAGCGCGGGGATGGCATTCCCCATCGCTACACCGTGTCCAGCATATTCGATCATCTCTAAATCGTTTTCCTCATCACCGAAAGCAATGATTTGTTTAGAGTCAATACCAAGGTGATGCGCGATATGGGCAAGACCGACCGCTTTACTTGTACCTTTTCGCATCACTTCGACCATGAATTCAGGCTTCACCCATTGACGATTGAGTACCGTCTCGGCATGAATACCAGATAATTCGGAGCGGATCTCATCGACGTGTTCTCCTTTGGCATGAATCAAAAGAGAGGTTGGTTCATGCATAAGCACCTTTCGTAAATCTCCGGTCGTGACGGATAAGGCATGGTCAGTATAGAATTCGTAGATGCCAACCGGATCATATTGAAAATAGACATGATCCGTGACTTCACAGACGATGTTCTGTGTCTTCGTCTCAGCGATGGACTCTAAAATATGTTGAACGGTTTTTAATGGAATTGGATGATGCTGGACTTCAAAGTGGGTGTCTTGTGGGTGATGGACGAGACCACCGTTAAAGTTAACGATTGGTGTCGTTAAACCGAGCTGTTCGTAATATTTCCTGGCGTGACGAAACGGTCGTCCGGTTGCGATGACGACTTCGTGACCATTCGCACGCGCGCGTTGCAGCGCATTGATGTTCGTAGCGCTGATTGTCTTATCATCTTTTAAAAGAGTGCCGTCGAGATCGACAGCGATTAAGTGACGGGTCATGATGGAATCCTCCGCTTTCTTTTCGTTAATTCTACTGTAGCATATGAAGCGATTGTCCTTCTTATGAAACGATTAAGTTTTTCAAGGAAAAGAAAGCGCTTGAAAAAATTAGAGAAAAGCTGTTGCTTGGTTTAAAAAATGGTATACTACAAATCGTAGGATAACTCTATAGTACGTTATGGAAACGGAGGGGAAATCATGCGTTTTCTCGTTACATTCTTTTGGTCATTCTTACTCGTGAACACAGCTGTGTTCATCGTATCGGCAGTTGATGCAGTAACGTATAGCTTCGGATTCGCGACAGCTATGTCTGTCGTCACTTCACTTGTCGTCTTCGCACTCGATGCCGTCAATGAAGATTTAGGTCTTGGTCAAGGGACTAAGGCAGAATAAGGAAAAGCGAGATGTCGTCACATGGGCGATAGGCTCGCTTTTTGTCTTAAGGAGGAATGATCGATGATCGTCATCGAACAGGTTCTGTGGCAACAGATGCCGCAAAATATCTACATAGCAGGAAATCAGATCATCGGAATCGGTTCCTATACCATAGATGAAGCAATGATTACGCATCGGATCGATGGTCGCGGCAAACAGCTAGTTCCTGGATTCATCGATGGACACTTACATCCAATCGGTGGGGGAGGAGAAGGCGGATTTGCGACGAGAACAGCATCGCTGACCGTTCGAGACATATTCGAAGGTGGTGTCACGACGGTCGTTGGATTACTCGGAACGGATGGTTGGACACGAACGGGAATCGATCTACTGGCACATATACGAGGATATGCTGCATCTGGTATCCGCCCCTTTCTATTAAGCGGAAGTTATATGGTTCCACCGGTCTTCCTGACGCAATCGACAGGACATGATATCGTCCTCATCAATGAAGTGATCGGTATCGGGGAAATTGCCATCAACGATCATCGGTCGACACAACCGACAGCCCATGAACTCGCACGATTAGCGTCAGAAGCCCGAATTGCCGGCATGGTCAAAGGCGTGTCGGGAACGATGAACGTCCATATCGGAGACGGGAAACAAGGACTCGATCTATTACATGAAGTGATTGACACGACTGATATCCCCATCGGACAATTCCTTCCGACGCATATCAACCGGAGTGAACGTATTTTTGAAGCGGGACTCGCCTGGGCGAAACGAGGAGGAAGGATCGATTTCACGACGTGTACGACGGAAAGCTTCATTGCGGAAGGCGAAATTCCAGCAGGACAGGCTGTCGCCCGTGCTTTAGCAGCAGGAATCCCACCTGAACAGATTACGATGTCGAGCGATGCTGGTGCCAGTCTTCCAGCATTTGATGATGCAGGTCGTCTAGTTCGGATTGATACAGGAAAGCCTTCTTCTCTGATACAAGCCGTGCGCGATGCAGTGGCGCATGGTGTTGCTTTTGATCAGGCAATCACGACGATCACGCGACATGTCGCGGATGCATATGGTATACCGGGCGGGCGAATAGCGGTCGGAGAACGAGCGGATCTGTTACTGATTGATGACGCTTTGCAAATCGATACGATTCTTGCGAATGGTCATGCTATAATGGTTCAGAAAAAATGGCTAATACCAGAATGACGGAGGGATAGACGTGTCAAAGAAAACAAAACGTAAAAATACGAAAAAACCGCAATCCAAGGCGAATTGGATTACAGCGGGAGTCATCGGCTTAATCGTATTGGTGGGAGGATTACTTCTTGTCTTCACGGATCGAGAAGATTCTGCATCGAAGAACGGCAATCTAACGGCTACACAAGTCGCAGATAAAGTAAAATCCGGTGATGAATTCTATACGTATTTCTATCAAACGGGTTGTTCCCACTGTGAAAAAGTAAAACCATATCTCGTCCCGCTTGGTGAAAAACAAGATATCCCATTCGAACAGATCGACCTTGCTGTCGAACAGTCGGCTTGGGATACGTTTGGTATCGAGGGTACACCGACTGTCGTTCACTTTAAGGACGGTAAGGAAGTTGGACGTGTCGCAGGTGAGCAAACGGAAGACAGCTATAAAGAGTTCTTCGCTGGAAAAGACGTAGAGGACTCAAAAGAAGAATCATCTGGTGATCTCAATGATTAAAAAATGGTTTTACTCTCGTGTGTTCGAATTAAATGGACACCCGCTTGTTGCCAAACAACTGAAACGTTTTGCGATGAGCCGTATCAGTCGTCCGTTTATCCGTCCGTTCGTTCAGGCATACGATTTAAATATGACAGAAGCGACTCGGAGCCTTGAAGAGTATTCGAGTTTACATGACGTCTTCGTTCGTCATGTCAAACCGGAAATGCGACCGATCGATCAAGCAGAAGGCGCATTCGTCAGTCCGTGTGACGGTGTGCTATCCGTCGTTGACGATTTGACGGCTGATAGCCGCTTTACCGTCAAAGGACAATCGTATACGGTATCCGAGTTACTCGGTTCCCATCATGAAGCACAGCAATATGTCGGTGGACGTGTAATGATCTTTTACTTAAGTCCGCAAAACTACCATCGTGTTCATGTACCGATGGATGGAACGGTCCGGACGAGTTATACGCTCGGTCGCGATTCGGCACCAGTAAATGAGATTGGTCTCACACATGCGCTTCGCCCATTGACTCGGAACTACCGTCGTGTGACACGCATCGTCCAAGGGAAACATGCTCTTGAACATGTCATGGTCGGTGCACTCAACGTCAACTCGATCGTTCGGACGAACGAGTCGAAGGACCTTCGTCGCGGGGATGAGTTCGGATACTTCTCATTCGGTTCGACGGTCGTCCTGATTTGTCCGAAAGATGCATTGACGTTAGACAGTCAAGCAATCGGACCAGTTTTAATGGGGCAACGCCTCGGACAATGGCATTCATGAAAGCGAGACGCCCGTTTTGGGCGTCTCCTTACGTTTAGGAGGAATGAATCATGCCGGCACTGGCATTAGCAGAAATCGGAAGTACACAGGTCCAAACGTATATCGCACTCATCATTTTTTTAGTGACCTATGGCTTCATCATCAGTGAAAAAGTAAGTCGGGCGATCGTCGCCTTGCTTGGAGCTCTCGCGATGGTCATCATCGGCATCGTGGATCTCGAGACTGCATTATTTGAATACATCGAGTGGGGAACGATCGTCTTATTGATTGGCATGATGATTCTCGTCACGATTGCCAACCAATCTGGCTTGTTCGAATACATCGCAATCCGTGCGGCGAAGACGACGAAAGGTGATCCGATCAAGGTGTTGATTCTACTGTCTGCATTGACGGCACTTGGATCTGCTTTTCTTGATAACGTCACGACGGTTCTATTGATCGTTCCAATTACGTTTTCGATTACGAAGATACTTAAGATTGCGCCGTTTCCGTTCTTGCTCGCAGAAGTATTGTTTGCAAACATCGGTGGGACGGCGACCTTGATCGGCGATCCACCGAACATCATGATTGGTGCTGCGAATCCACACTTAACGTTTAACGCCTTTTTAGTGAATCTCGCACCGATTATTCTCGTCATCACGGTTGTAACGATTGGCATTCTGTACTTCATCTTCCGCAAACAACTGCATGTCGAAGCGGAAGATCGACAGAAACTGATGGAAATCGATGAGAAGAGTTATATTGTCAGTCGCAAATTGGTCACGCGAAGTAGTATCGTCCTCGTCAGTACGATTGCGTTGTTCGTGTTGCATCCGGTGCTTGATCGAATCGGACTCCATCTCGAAGCACCGGCCATCGCGATCCTTGGAGCGACGGTCCTAATGTTGCTGACGATCGAAAACGATCATCAGCTCGAAGGAATTTTTGCCCGCATCGAATGGACGACGATCTTTTTCTTCGCCGGACTGTTCGTGCTCGTCGGCGGGATTCAGGAGGCGGGTATCATTCGCTACCTTGCGGAAAAGACGATTGATTTGACGGGCGGTGACATTCAGACGACAGCGACTGCTGTGCTTTGGTTGTCCGGTATCGCCAGTGCGACGATCGATAACATCCCGTTCGTCGCGACGATGATTCCACTCATCAACGATGTGGCTGCTGGGATCGGATTGTCACCAGCAGATGCGAAAGTGGACGTGTTATGGTGGTCCCTCGCACTCGGTGCCTGTCTCGGTGGTAACGGAACATTGATTGGTGCGTCGGCGAACGTCATCGTCGCGGGTCTTGCAACACGACAAGGTGAAAAATTCACCTATATGCGCTTTTTGATTTACGGAGCACCGATCACGATCGTAACGTTGATTCTATCCCAACTCTATCTGTGGATTCGGTATTATTAAGAAAACGGAAGGTCCGCCTTCCGTTTTCTTTTGTGCGTCGCTCTTACTACCTGATTGTGCTATAATCGAACGATAAGAGCATAACTGTTTCTTAAACTTAACTATAGAGCTAGACCATTATCTGGAGGTTTTATTCTTGTTCAAACGACTTTATCCGAAACATTTCGTGGCTTCGATCTACGATATCGACCTTGAAATGCTCAAACGAAACGGTGTCAAAGCTATTTTGACCGATCTTGATAATACACTCGTCGCATGGAATATCGCAGATGCTCCAGACGAATTGGTTGCTTGGCTGGATATGGTGAATAATCAATATGGTTTCGACGTCATCATCGTATCGAACAACAATGGAGATCGCGTCAAGAAGTTCGCGGATCCGCTCGGATTGCACTACATTGCGCCTGCTCGAAAACCGCTTCCTATCGGGTTTAAACGGGCATTGACGGAATTCGGTTATCACGCGAAGGAAGTTGTCTTTTTAGGAGATCAACTCTTTACGGATGTACTCGGTGCAAACTCCGTTGGAATCGAAGTCATCCATGTTCAACCCGTCGTTAAGACGGACGGTGTCGTCACGAAATTCAATCGCCTGATGGAACGTGTCATTTTCCGCCGGATGAAACGCAAAGGAATCTATAAATTGACACAACGCGTCAAAGAAGATCCTTCTGTGCTGGAACATCCGATCGAAACACTTCGTCAGGATAAGCAACAATAACCCTGTCAGATCGGTAGATGAAAGGGAAGGCAGCAGTCGCAACATGTACGGCGAGAGGTCGGAAGTTACGCTCTTGGAGTAGCGAGCAGGGCGCTACGGTGAAAAGAGAAGGGATATCGTTCCCGCATGCGGCTCAACATAATATGATCGAAGAAATCCACTGCGCTGGTTGTGGTGTCGCCATTCAAACGGAAGACACAAAAGCACCAGGATACGCACCTAAATCTGCACTTGATCGTGAAATGGTCATTTGCCAACGTTGCTTTAAATTAAAGCACTACAATCAAATTCAAGATGTATCGTTATCGGACGATGATTTCGTTAAAATCTTAGACGGAATCGGTCAAAAAGATGCACTTGTCGTTAAAATCGTTGATATCTTCGATTTTAATGGAAGCTGGTTACCGGGATTACATCGGTTCGTCGGTAAAAACGACGTCTTACTCGTTGGGAACAAAGCCGATTTATTACCGAAGTCACTAAACCCGAATCGTCTCATGAACTGGATGCGTCAAGCATCGAAAGAACTCGGATTACGTCCAGTCGACGTTCATCTGATCAGCGCGAAAAAAGGGCACGGAGTTGATGAACTTGCTGAAAAAATCGATTATTATCGAAAAGGCCGCGACGTCTATGTCGTTGGTTGTACGAACGTCGGGAAATCGACGCTGATCAACCAAGTCATCAAACGCTTCGGTGAAGAAGATGAGGCCGTCATCACGGTCAGTCACTTCCCAGGTACGACACTTGATTTGATCGATATTCCACTCGATGATAACTGTAACCTGTATGATACACCAGGGATCATCAATCACCACCAAATGGCTCACTATGTGGATGCAAAAGACTTGAAGCTGATTACACCGAAAAAAGAGATCAAGCCACAAGTCTTCCAAATCCATCCGCAACAGACGCTTTTCTTTGGAGGTCTTGCGCGATTGGACTATATGGAAGGGAACAAGCGTTCATTCGTCATCTACATGTCGAACGAATTGAAAGTTCACCGGACGAAGCTTGAAAAGGCAGACGATCTATATGCGAACCACAACGGTGAGCTGTTGTCTCCGCCAAACGAAAAGACGCGTGAGATGCTACCGCCGCTTGTCCGTCATGAATTCAGCCTCCGCGACAACATGAAGACGGATATCGTCTTCAGTGGACTCGGGTGGGTTGCGGTTCACGGAAAAGGTGGACGTGTCGCTGCTTACGCCCCGAAAGGTGTCGCTGTATCCTTACGTGAGGCGCTCGTCTGATGCGCTTTGCCGTCATCGGTCATCCGATTGCCCATTCACTTTCACCTGAGCTGCATACAGCTTGGCTGGAAGCGGCTGGGCTTTTCGGCTGTTATGACCTCATCGATGTAACGGAGCAGCAATTGCCGCAAATCATTACGAAATTACGCACACATCAGCTAGACGGAATCAATGTGACGATTCCGCATAAAACAGCAATCATTCCGTATCTGGATCGGCTAGAGCCGGCAGCTCAAAAAGCAGGCGCCGTGAACACGGTGTACCGGCAGGATGGGCAGTTGATTGGTGCGAATACAGATGGAATCGGATTCGTCCGCGCGTTGACAGAACGTCGTCCTTCATTTCAAAAAACGCTCGTTCTTGGTACGGGCGGTGCGGCGCGAGGTATTATTGCTGCGTTACCCGGAGATGTGACAATCACGAATCGTACAGAAGAACGCTCTAAGGCAGTTGCCGATGAATTTGGAGCAAACGTTCTACCATGGCAAGAAACCTTTGATTTAACGAGTTACGACGTCATCATCAATACGACTTCTGTCGGGATGGCGCCATATGTCGAGGCGCGTCCAATCGAATTGACCGAGACGCACGCCTTGATTTGTGATATTATTTATCGACCGACGCCGACCCGTCTATTGCGTGAAGCGACTGAAAAAGGTCTCGACACACTTGACGGCGTCCCGATGTTCGTCTTACAAGCGGCTGAAGCATTTGAACGCTTCACCGGACAAGCACCTGACCTCGCACTTGGCGAGCAGGTGATACGAAAGCAATTGGAGGAATTTTAATCATGTTAACAGGTAAACAAAAACGTTTTTTACGCGCGACAGCTCACGATTTAAACCCGATTTTCCAAGTCGGTAAAAATGGAGTCGGCGAAGCGATGTGTGCTGATTTGATGGATGCGCTCGAAAAACGGGAACTCTTAAAAGTACAAGTATTACAAAACTGTGCGGACGCACCGAAGGATGTTGCACAAGAACTCGTCGCAGGAACGAATGCTGAACTCGTTCAAGTCATCGGAAAAGTCATCGTTCTTTATAAAGAATCAAAAGAGAACAAGACGCTCGAATTACCACGATGAAAATCGGACTGATGGGCGGAACGTTCGATCCTCCGCATATCGGTCATCTCCTGATTGCCGAACAAGCGCAGGAACAACTCGAACTCGATGCGGTCTGGTTTTTACCGGCGAATGTGCCACCGCATAAACAACGTACTGTCACAGACGCAACCAAACGTCTACGTCTTGTTGAAGAAGCGATTGCATTGAATCCTTCCTTCTCCGTCTCAGCGATCGAGTTTGAGCGCGAAGAACCTTCCTATACGTATGATACGATTCGTGCACTCAAGCACCGGTACCCAGAGCATGAGTTTCTGTTTCTCATTGGAGCGGATTCACTCGTTAGTCTCGATACGTGGTATCAAGCCGAACAGTTATACGAGGAAGTCGTCTTTGGTGCCGTCGCTCGACCGGGCAGTCGGTATCTGATTCCGCGTGGCGCCCGTGTGAAAGCAGTCGATATGCCATTGCTAGAAATTTCTTCGACGGATATCCGGCAACGGGTCGCGCGCGGACGGAGCATTCGCTACCTTGTACCGGAAGCCGTTCGACAACGGATTGAGGAGTGGGATCTATATGCGCCTTGAAGAAGCACGTCAAATCATTGAGAACACGTTGCCTGAACGACGCTATGTGCATACATTAGGTGTCGTCGAGACAGCGCGACACTTGGCTCTCAAGTATGGAGTCAACGAAGAAGAGGCAGCGCTCGCTGCCATGCTCCATGATTATGCGAAATACCGCGATACGAATGAGATGCGTTCGATTGCCGTTGAGTTGAATCAACGTGTTTTACTCGATTATGATGACGAACTGCTTCATGCGCCAGTGGGTGCGGAGCTTGTCCGTCGAGAACTTGGTCTTGATTCAGACGTGATTTATCAGGCCATCGCAAATCACACGACGGGGGCACCCGGTATGCCGTTGCTTGATCAAATCATCTTCGTCGCGGATGCGATTGAACCGAATCGCAGTTATCCAGGTGTCGAAGCGCTTCGTGAAGTAGCGGAGCAGGATTTGACGGACGCCGTCATCGCAACACTCAGTCAAACGATTCATTTTTTATGTAAGAAACAAGCCATCATCTTTCCGCGAACGATTGAGACTTATAATGCCTTCGTCGCGGCCAAACGAAAGGGGACCGTCCTATGACAGTCGAACAAGAATTACAATTAATCGTAAATGCCATCGACGATAAACGCGCTGAAGATATCGTCGTCCTGAATATGTCTAGCATCTCACCAGTTGCCGATTATTTCGTCATCTGTGAAGGGAATTCAGAAAAACAAGTACAGGCGATTGCACGTGAACTCAAAGAAATCGCGCACGAACATAACCTGCCGATCAAACGTCTCGAAGGATTCGATGCGGCACGTTGGGTGTTAGCGGATCTTGAAAATGTCGTCGTTCATGTCTTCCACCGTGACGATCGTGATTACTATAACCTCGAAAAACTCTGGGCAGATGCTCCAAAGGTTGAAGTCGAGGTCAACTAATGGCATACGAACAGTTCGCCTACATCTATGATGAATTGATGCAAGACGTCCCGTACGATCAATGGGTCGACTGGGTCAAAGCATATGTTCCGACTGGAAGTACGATTGCTGATATCGGATGTGGAACGGGTACGGCGACGCTTGCATTAGCGGCACACTATGAAATGCTCGGGATCGATTTATCGGAAGAGATGCTAGAAGTCGCGCAAGAGAAGGCGATGGAAGAGGGATTACGCATTCAATTCTGGGCGCAAGACATGCGCGAAATCGAATTGCCGACACCTGTCGATGCTGTGACAATACTATGCGACTCCTTGAACTATCTCCGGACGGAAGAGGATGTCAAACAGACGTTTACACATGTAGCAGCAATCCTCAAAGAGGGTGGACGTCTCTTATTCGATACACATTCTCCTTACAAGATGGAAACGTTGTTCAATGGAAAGACATACGCGACACATGCCGAGCAAAGTTCGTATATCTGGTTCGCGGATCCTGGTGAAACACCGCTTTCTGTCGTCCATGAACTGACTTTCTTCATCGAGGAAGAGGACGGTCGCTATGAACGTGTCGATGAGACGCATCATCAGCGGACGTATCCTCCGGCACAATACGTGACGTGGTTACGCGAAGCCGGATTCCGTGTCCTTGCCGTCACAGGCGATTTTGGACCGGAAGCTCCTTCCGAGACAGCTGAGCGGATTTTCTTCGTTGCTGAAAAAATGTAAAAGTGATCCCATCCGTCTTCTTTAAGCGATACACGTTCGTGTTGCTTGAAGGAGACGGATTTTTTGTTCGTCAAACAGATGCTAATTCAAAGTAACGGTATGGATGTTATGACATTCATCCGACATAACACATAGTATCGTGTTGTAAAAGAGTGGTTAGTGCGTATTCCTTCGTTTCCTGAAGTCCGTAGCGACCTGTTAGAGTCGTGGGAAAAGGAGGGATTCGTCTTGACCGTTCCACGTTTGCAACAGATCGCAGGTCTCGTCGTCGTCCTGCTACTCATCGTTTTATTGTTCGTACCATTACCCTCTTGTTCGAATGAAGCGATGGTCGATCAACCGTCCTTAACGGATAAACAACAAGAGGCAAAAGCAGAGCCAGCAGAAAAGGAGACCTCGATTCGTGACAAACTCATCATGGTCGATGTGAAAGGGGCGGTAGAAGCACCTGGACCCTATCAATTCCACCTCGGTGATCGAGTGAAGGATGCAATCGAAAAAGCAAAGACGACTGCGAAAGCGGACATTCGACAAATGAATCTTGCGGCACGTCTCATTGATGGACAGGAAGTCATCGTGCCGGTAAAAAAGACGAAAGATCAGCCGAAATCAACGAAACGCTCAAAAGCAGAGATACCAAAAGGATTGATTGATCTCAATGCGGCAACAGCGGAACAGTTGATGGAGGTTCCGGGAATCGGTCCTGCCAAAGCAGAAGCGATCTTGACCTATCGGGAGGAGAAGGGAGGATTTGCGACGTATGAATCACTCGGAGATGTGAAGGGTTTTGGGGAAAAGACGTTAGAGTCGCTTAAATCCTACCTGATCGTCTACTGATGCCGCTATATGCCCTGTTTGTGCTCTTACTCGTTGTTGCCATTAAAGAATCAATCTGGTGGTTAGTAACGTTGATGTTGTTTGCTGTCATGAAATCATGGTCTTTTTCAATCGGTCGTCTCTTCTGTTTGCTCATTCTGAGTTGCCTTTTCATCGGAATGGGTCATCTGTCACCTGAACCGCATGACGTCTCGTCTGTTGACATTTTATCAGGTAAGCGTAATGGGGATCGAATTCGCTATGAGGCAGAGAGCAACGATCAATCGGTTCTGTTGACGGCGACGATTGCAGAAGAAGAGACAGGATACGAACGAATCGGGTACTCCTGTCGTCTCAATACGGAGCCGCTCGACGTCCGGCAACAATCGAATGCGGGAGGTTTTGACGAACAGCAATTCATGCATACACATCGTTACGCTGGAAAGTGGGAAGTCCGTTCATTTGATTCCTGTCATCCGACACCTGGGTATGCGGCAGAAGGAAGACGGGTACGTGAAGCATGGTTGAAACGGATTGAAGAATTGCTACCAGAAAAGCAAGCCTTCTACGTCGAAGCGCTCGTGTTTGGTGAGGATCGACTAATGGATCAAGTGACGCTCGAACGGTTTAAGAAATTCGGCTTATTACATGCAATCGTCATCTCAGGATCACATATCGCTTTTTTAGTATTTAGTCTGCTGTATGTCTTACGAAAAATCAGAATGACCAAAGAAAAACGACTTGATATCGTTCTTATCTTACTGCCGATTTACGGATGGTTGACGGAGTGGAGTCCACCAGTCACACGAGCTGTTCTTGTCGCGATCATTCTGTTGCTCGGTCGTCGTTTCCATAAACCGTTAGATCCGGTGGAGGTCATTGCGGGGGTCGCCGCTTTTCAATTGGCGATTCAACCAACTGTCATTTACGATATCGGATTCCAATTGACGGTCGGACTGACGCTGTTTCTTGTGCTGTCGAGACGACTCATGGGTTCGGTTCGTCGTCCTTGGAACTGGCTGCTCATCAGTGCTTGGGCACAGTTTGGAACCCTCCTCTTTTTGCAAGGTATTGAACAGACGACTGTTTCCATTTGGTCGCCATTGTTGAACCTATTGATTGGTAGCTGGATTGAATGGGTGATTCTTCCGGGATCATTCATTCTTGCGACCCTTCCGTTCTTACCGATTCGTTCAACGTTTCAGATCGCGCATCAGTATGCGATTCAATGGATGGATCGAGCGTTACGACTGGCGGAGGATCTACCGTTGGCGATGGTTGCCGTTCCAGCATTTTCTCCTATCGTCTTGACGATCGTCGTTGTCGGAACGGGGATTGCTTGGTTCATTGCTGAGCGGAGATGGTGGGGGCATGCTCTCCCATTGATCCTTTTACTTGCGGCATGGGGCTACACGGAGTGGCGCGCACCCGAACAAATCACTTTTTTAGATGTCGGGCAAGGCGATAGTATCGTGCTTGAGAAAGCAGGAGAGACATTCGTCGTGGATACGGGTGGCGTTTATCAACAAACGACGCATCCACTGCTTCGTCCGTTTGATCCAGGTAGTCATATCGTCGCGCCCTTTTTATTCACACGAGGAGAAGCAGAAATCGACGGTCTCATCGTGACACATGCTGATCACGATCACGTCGGTGGACTTCTAGGTGTACTGCGTCAAGTTCGCGTGAAAACCATTTATTTAGGTGCGTATGACAACACGGATGAGAAGCGAAACGATTTGATTCGTTCCATCGAAGCAACTGGGACGCGTGTTGAGTTCGTTCAAAAGGGACAAACGATTCGTCCTTGGTTGCAGGTTCTTGCACCGACTGGACGAGAGGAAGAAGAGAACGATCGGTCTATCATATTACTTGCACAGATCGCCAAGCAACGTGTTTTGTTGACGGGCGACGCTGGTTTAGCAATCGAGGACGAGTTAACGATTGATCCGATCGATATTCTAAAAGCAGGTCATCATGGGTCGTACACGTCGACCGGTGAAGAACTCTTGCGGAAGACGAATCCGAAAATTGTCATCTTGTCAGTCGGACGGAAAAATCGATACGGGCATCCGCATCCGGACGTCCTCGAACGAATCGGAACAGATCGAATCGTCTTTCGAACGGATGAGGACGGGAGTGTAACTTGTTCTTCAGCGGGCTGTGAACCTATGATAAAATAAAAAAACAGCAACCCCCCAAGGTTGCTGTTTTACTGATTATAGACTTAAGAACTTAATTGCGACACCGATGATGAACAAGACTGCGAAGAAGCCGAATGATGCACCAAAACCAACGGCAGAGTCGAGCGCATCGTTGCGTTTTGATTGAATATCGTTCTCGAACGCGTTTTCACTTGGTGGGCGTACTGAATGTGCCATGCTGCATTCCCCCTTAATAGATTCCGCTTCTAGTATAGCGGAATAAAAGAGGATTATCTATGATGAAGTTAAGAACAAACTGTGAAATGTGGTGGGAATGATGAAAACTCCTTGGCTCGTCAACGGAAAATTAGCGAATTTATACTTATTATATGGAACAGAACGACACCTGTTAGAAGAATGGGAACGGGAAATCGTGAAAGCGGCTCTTCCGGACGGAGAACGCTTTGATTATATGAAAATCGATTTGAACGACCAACCGCTTGATGCAGTACTCGATGAGGCGGAGACAGTACCCTTTTTAAGTGACTATCGCGTCGTCGTTGCAAAACCTGCAACGTTTCTGACAGGGGCAAAAGATAAAAAACAACATAACCTCGAACGGTTAGCGGATTATATCCTACAACCGGCGGACTACGCAGTCGTTGTCTTGATTGTCGAAGCAGAAAAGCTCGATGAACGAAAAACCGTCGTCAAACGATTGAAGGAGCGCGCGACGGTGTTAGAAGCGAAGAAACCGACGACTGAAGAGTTGTTCCGCTTCGTCCTGGATGCCGTCAATGATAAAGGCTACCGGATGGAACGCCCGGCAATCGAGCGGCTTATTTTCTTGACTGCTGAAATGTGGGGGACATTAGCGCACGAACTTGAGAAGTTGATGTTGTTTGCAGGAGATCGACCAACGATCGAAATCGAGGATGTCGATTTGCTTGTTCCGCGGACATTAGAGGACAACGTCTTTCAATTAACGGACTACTTGATGAAGCGTCAACTGGAACCAGCGATTCGCTTGATTCGCGACCTTGAAAAACAAGGACAGGAAGTGTTGGCCCTTCTTGGACTGATGGCACGCCAATACCGGATGATGCTGCTGTCGAAACGATTAGCAGAACAAGGATACGGAGAACGACAAATCGCATCAAAAGTCGGAGCTCATCCATATGCGATCAAATTGGCATTACAGTCTGCCAAACGGTTTACGTTTGCACAGCTCGAACAAGCACTCATCGCCATCACGACGACAGATGAAGGCATGAAGACGGGGCGCGGCGATAAGAAGATTCTATTCGATGCGTTGATCGTTCGCTTAGCGACGCTATAAGAGGAGGAAAATGATGATGGAAGTCCAAATCATTAGAGCAGAAGAAGTCATCCCATTACGGCATGACGTATTGCGCCCGCATCAACCACGCGAAGCGTGTATCTACCCAGACGATGCCTTGCCATCGACGTTTCATCTCGGCGGGATAAAAGGACAACAAATCGTCGCAATCGGTAGCTTCTCGGAACAATCGCATGCACAAGCGCCAGGAGCGACATATCAGCTTCGCGGCATGGCATCGAGTGAAGATGTGCGTGGTGAAGGCTATGGTCGGGCGCTGATTGAAGAAGCCCGTCGTCTCTTGAAAGAACGACACGTGACAGCTTGGTGGTGTAACGCCCGCGTCACGGCACTTCCTTTTTACGAGCGTCTCGGACTTGAACGTGTCGGAGAACCCTTCCTCATTGAAGGGATCGGTCTTCACTATGTCATGATCGACCGTCTAGACGACAAATGAAACAACAAATGGCGGACGAAGGAATCGTTTCACACGAGTCCTTCGTCCGCCATTTTAGATCATATAAAAAATCGCCACTGGAGATACCTCCTAGTGGCGACCCATCACCGTATTCTTCGGAAAGAATTAAAGTGCGTTTACGAGTTTAGCGAGACGTGATTTGTCACGACCAGCTTTGTTGCTGTGGATGAGACCTTTAGCAGCAGCTTTGTCGATTTTTTTAGAAGCTGTAGCGAAAGCAAGGACCGCTTGGTCTTTGTTACCTTCAGCTGCGAAAGTTTCGACTGCTTTAATCGCTGAACGCATTGCCGATTTACGTTGTACGTTAGCGACGCGGCGTTTTTCAGCTGTTTTAACGCGTTTGATTGCTGATTTAATGTTAGCCATGGATGATTCACCTCCAATAAAACTCATTCGAGATTTATATTCGCATATCTGCAGTTATCGTTCAACAGAACAAACACAATTGTAGCAAACGTTTTTCTTAAAAGCAATACGACGTCTAGGGAATCTTCACATTTTGTTTTTCGGGTAAAACAAAACGAGATAGTACAGTGAAGCGCTTTTTGGTATAATGAACCGTATGTACGTTTGAAAATAAGGTAAGGTGACTCTAAACATGACGAATGAAGACCGTTTAAAGCGGCAGAAGAGTATTCGTAATTTCTCGATCATTGCCCATATCGATCACGGGAAGTCGACACTCGCTGACCGGATTTTAGAAAAAACTGGCGCGCTGACATCGCGCGAAATGAAAGACCAGACACTTGATGCCATGGATCTCGAACGTGAGCGTGGAATCACGATTAAACTGAATGCTGTTCAATTGAAGTATACAGCAAAAGATGGAGAAGACTATATTCTTCATCTCATTGATACACCGGGACACGTCGACTTCACATATGAAGTCTCGCGTTCACTTGCAGCTTGTGAAGGAGCTGTCCTCGTCGTCGATGCGGCGCAAGGAATCGAAGCGCAGACGCTTGCGAACGTTTACTTAGCACTCGACAACGATCTCGAAATCCTTCCGATCATCAACAAAATCGATTTACCTTCTGCGGACGTCGAACGCGTCCGTCAAGAAATCGAAGATGTCATCGGACTTGATGCATCTGAAGCCGTTCCGACTTCTGCGAAGGCAGGGATCGGTATTGAAGAAATTCTCGAACAAATCGTCGAGAAAGTACCAGCGCCGACGGGTGATCCATCTGCACCACTCGAAGCATTGATCTTTGACTCCTATTATGACGCTTACCGTGGTGTCGTAGCATCGATTCGAATCGTCAACGGAACAGTTAAAGTCGGCGATAAGATTCGGATGATGTCGACAGGTAAGGACTTTGAGGTTCTGGAACTTGCCGTTGCGACACCAAAACCATTACGTCAGCAAGAATTGACGGTCGGTGATGTTGGGACGTTGTCTGCTTCGATCAAAACGGTCGGCGACGTACGTGTCGGGGATACGATTACGCTTGCGAAACAGCCAGCTACTGAAGCACTGCCAGGATACCGTAAGATGAATCCAATGGTATACTGTGGACTCTATCCAATCGATGCTGCGAAATACAACGATTTACGAGAAGCGCTTGAAAAACTACAACTCAGTGACGCGGCGCTTGAGTTCGAACCAGAGACATCACAAGCACTCGGATTCGGATTCCGTTGTGGATTCCTCGGGATGCTCCACATGGAAATCATCCAGGAGCGGATCGAACGTGAATTCAACATCGATATGATCACGACGGCACCATCGGTTATCTATCACGTGACGACGACAGCGGGTGAAGTCTTGCACGTCGATAACCCATCGAAGATGCCGGATCAGCAAAAAGTCGAATTCATCGAAGAGCCGTTCGTTAAGGCTGCTGTCATGACACCAAATGACTACGTCGGTGCGATCATGGAGTTGTGCCAGAAGAAGCGTGGGACATTCGTTGACATGCAATATATCGATACGACACGTGTCAAAATCACGTATGAGTTACCGTTATCTGAGATCGTCTACGACTTCTTCGATCAGTTGAAATCGAGTACGAAAGGGTATGCGTCACTTGATTATGAATTGATCGGCTACCAACAGTCGCGTCTCGTCAAGATGGACATCCTGCTCAACAACGAGAACGTCGATGCGCTCAGCTTCATCGTTCACCGTGACTTTGCGTACGAACGCGGAAAAGTCATCGTTGATAAGTTGAAAGAATTGATTCCACGGATGCAGTTCGAAGTGCCGATCCAGGCCGCTGTCGGAACGAAGATCGTTGCTCGTTCGACGATCAAGGCATTACGGAAGAACGTTCTCGCGAAATGTTACGGGGGAGATATCTCTCGGAAACGGAAGCTGCTCGAGAAGCAAAAAGAAGGTAAGAAACGCATGAAGATGGTAGGCTCAGTAGAGGTACCGCAAGAAGCCTTCATGTCCGTTCTATCCATGGACGAAGATTAAACAGGTGGGGGGCGCTTGCGTCCCCTTTTTGGTTTTTATAGAGAAAGGATGAGGCGAAATGGGAATACGCGCCGCATATGTCCACATCCCTTTTTGTGAACATATTTGTTATTACTGTGATTTCAATAAAGTCTTTTTAAAGAATCAGCCCGTCGATGAATACCTCGACGCACTCGAACGCGAAATCGAACTGACGCTGAAACAATATCCGACGGATCATCTCGAGACGATTTTCATTGGTGGCGGCACACCGACTGCTTTGAACGAACCACAGATGCAACGGCTGATGGAAATCATCCAGAAGCATTTGTTGCCACTGACAGGTGACGATTTAGAGTACACGGTCGAGTCGAACCCGGACGGTGTATCGGAAGAAAAACTCGATATCATGAAGGCGGGTGGTGTCAACCGCGTCAGCTTTGGTGTCCAGTCGTTTGACGACGGATTGCTCGAACGGATCGGTCGGACGCACCGCGAAGCGAAGGTCGCGCAGACGCTCGATGCAGCCGCGAAACGGTTTGACAATATCTCGGTCGACTTGATGTTCGGATTACCGAACCAAACGCTCGATCAGGTCCGCTACGACGTCACGCGGGCACTTCAATTGCCGATCACGCATATCTCATCCTATTCATTGATTTTGGAACCGCACACGGTCTTTGCGATTCAGGAGCGAAAAGGAAAATTACCACTTCCGACGCAAGATCTCGAGGCGGAGATGTATCAAGTGATGATCGACACGATTGAAGCAGGCGGATATGCGCAGTATGAGATCTCGAACTTCGCGGAAGCTGGAAAAGAGAGCCGGCATAATCGTGTCTATTGGGAAAACGATGAGTACTACGGATTCGGTGCAGGCTCACACAGCTACATCAATCAGACACGTCGTGCGAATATCGCACCGATTCCGCACTATATCAAGGCGGAAGGGTTACCGGTTCGCAAAGAGACACCACTGACGAACGTCGAGCGGATGGAAGAAGAGATGTTCCTTGGACTTCGAATGAAGGATGGCGTATCACTCGAACGATTCCGGACGAAATATGGAGTAGCGTTTGAAGATGTGTTTGGTGACGTCATGAAACGGTTGTTACCAAACGGTCTCGTCGAACAAACGGAGACACATATCCGTTTGACGCCAGCCGGGGTTCCGCTAGCGAACGAAGTCTTCGCAGAGTTCATCGGTGAAGCGCAGGTTCAATGAGTTTTAAATAAATGAAAAGAAGCGGTGTTTCCTTAAAAGAGGAATACCGCTTCTTTTCATTTATTTGATTTCCTTAAAAAATAGGCAGTCGTTCCGATGACCGCGATGAACAGCCAGACAAAGACTCCTGCCATTGCCAATAATTCAATCATCCGATTCATCCTTTCCGTTCTTTGTTTCACTGTATCGCAGAATGGGAAACTGTTCAAAGGGTCACGCAATTCGGTTGACATCGGACGGACAATTCCTTATAGTAAAAGATGTAATTAGCACTCGTTAAAAGTGAGTGCTAACAAAATAAGGTGGTGAAGAAGGTGCTGACGGATCGTCAATTGTTGATTTTACGTGCAATCGTCGATGATTACATCAAGACTGCTCAACCCGTCGGCTCACGGACGCTCTCCAAGCGAGACGACGTGACGTTCAGTTCCGCGACCATTCGTAACGAGATGGCGGACCTCGAAGAGATGGGTCTGATTGAAAAGCCACACACTTCCGCAGGACGGATTCCTTCCGAACTCGGATATCGTTTTTATGTCGACCATCTGATTCGTCCGGAAAGCATCACACCAAAAGAAGCACAGGCATTGAAATCACTCTTTGCCCATTCCGTGAATGAGAATGATCGGTTGATTCGGCACACAGCAGACCTGTTGAGCGATTTAACCCATTACACGACGCTTGTACTTGGACCAAAAGAAGACGGACAACGCCTGCATCATTTAGAATTGATTCCACTTGCCGAGGGCCGTGTCGTCATCGTTCTCGTCACGGAGACGGGGCATGTCGAACACAAGACATTGCAATTGAATCAAGCGTTGTCCCAAGAAGCAGCGAGCCGCCTGATGGAACGTCTGAATCAGACGTTACGCGGTACGCCGCTCTCAGCCTTACGCAGTCGCCTGCTTGAGGAAATCCGTCGCTTCCGTTCAGAGCATTCTGAACAGACGGTATTGCTCTCGAAGGCACTTGATCTCGTCTTGACGGATCAAGAGGAGCGCCCGTTCATCTATCTGGGCGGGAAAGCCAACATGTTCGATCAGCCCGAATTTCAGGACGTTGCCAAACTACGACCTGTTCTCGAGTTGATCGAACAGCAAGAAGCCGTTCTCGATTTCCTCCGACCGAATCTCGATAATCAAATCTTGATCACGATCGGGAGTGAGAACAATGTGGATGCATTAAAAGATTGTAGCGTCATCCGGGCCCATTATTCGGTCGACGGTGTCTCGATCGGGACACTCGCCTTGATCGGACCGAAACGGATGGATTACAACCGGGGAATCAACTCGATCATCCATCTACTTCAAGCATTCCAAACCGAATTGCATAAGAACAATTTGGATTGAATATAGAAAGGGGCTCGATTCAGAGTGGAAGAAAAAGAACAGAATCAAAACCTCCAACAAGAAGAAAACGTGACAGAGCCGACTGAAACCGTCGAAGTCACAGAAGAAGAAGTCATCCAAGCGGATCTCGTCGAAGACGAGAAACCAGACTTCGAAGCACAACTCGCAGAAGCAAAAGCTTCAGAGTTACGCCTCCGTGCGGACTTTGAGAACTTCAAACGTCGCAACCGTGTCGAAGCGGAGAACCGCGCGAAGTATTCTTCACAAGCGATCGTCGAAAAGCTATTGCCGCTCGTCGATAACTTGGACCGTGCGCTCCAAATCGAGACAGAAAACGATGAGACGAAATCCGTCTTGACGGGTGTCGAGATGGTAAAACGTCAACTCGTTGAAACGCTTCAAAATGAAGGCGTCGTCGAGATTCCAGCTGTCGGTGAAGCGTTCGATCCGAACTTACACCAAGCAGTCGTTCAAGAAGCGAGCGAAGAACACGAATCAGGTATCGTCATCGCTGAATTCCAAAAAGGGTACAAATTGCACGATCGTGTGATTCGTCCGAGTATGGTCAAAGTAGCTGAGTAATCAGCTTGCACTTTATTATTCCAATCATTGAAAGCGAGGAAATAGATCATGGCAAAAATCATTGGTATTGACTTAGGTACAACGAACTCATGTGTCGCAGTAATGGAAGGTGGCGAACCGGTCGTCATCGCTAACGCAGAAGGAAACCGTACGACACCATCTGTCGTCGCATTCAAAAACGGTGAGCGCCAAGTAGGGGAAGTCGCAAAACGTCAAGCGATCACGAACCCGAACACGATCATGTCGATCAAGCGTCATATGGGTACGGACTATAAAGTAGAAGTCGAAGGCAAAGACTACACACCACAAGAAGTCTCTGCAATCATTCTTCAAAAATTAAAAGCACAAGCAGAAGACTACCTCGGTGAAAAAGTCACAGAAGCTGTCATCACAGTACCAGCTTACTTCAACGATGCAGAACGCCAAGCGACAAAAGACGCTGGTACGATTGCTGGTCTTGACGTAAAACGGATCATCAACGAGCCTACAGCGGCAGCACTCGCATACGGTCTCGAAAAAGGCGAAGACCACACGATCCTCATCTATGACCTTGGTGGCGGTACGTTCGACGTGTCGATCCTTGAACTCGGTGACGGTGTCTTTGAAGTTGTTTCAACTGCTGGTGATAGCCGTCTCGGTGGAGATGATTTCGACCAAAAAATCATCGATCATCTCGTAGCAGAATTCAAAAAAGAAAACGGCATCGATCTTGCTCAAGATAAGATGGCGCTTCAACGTTTAAAAGATGCAGCTGAAAAAGCGAAAAAAGACCTTTCAGGTGTTTCTTCAACACAAATCAGCCTTCCGTTCATCACAGCTGGCGCATCAGGTCCACTTCACTTGGAAATGACGCTTTCACGCGCGAAATTCGACGATCTCACAGCAGATCTCGTTGAACGTACGATGGAACCAACACGCCGTGCTATGAACGATGCAGGTCTGACACCAGACAAAATCGACAAAATCATCCTCGTTGGTGGTTCGACTCGTATTCCTGCAGTTCAAAAAGCAATCCAAGACTTCACTGGTAAAGAATCGTTCAAAGGGGTTAACCCGGATGAAGTCGTTGCCCTCGGTGCAGCGGTTCAAGGTGGCGTATTGACAGGAGACGTCAAAGACGTCGTTCTTCTCGACGTAACTCCACTCTCACTCGGTATCGAGACAATGGGTGGCGTGATGACGAAATTGATCGATCGTAACACAACGATCCCGACTTCAAAATCACAAGTCTTCTCAACTGCAGCAGACAGCCAACCAGCTGTTGACATCCACGTCCTCCAAGGGGAACGTCCGATGGCAGCAGATAACAAAACACTTGGTCGCTTCCAATTGACGGACATTCCACCAGCACCACGTGGCGTGCCACAAATCGAAGTTAAATTCGACATCGATGCGAACGGTATCGTTAACGTTTCTGCGAAAGATCTCGGAACGAACAAAGAACAGTCGATCACGATCCAATCATCAAGCGGTTTGACTGAAGCGGACATCGAGCAAATGGTCAAAGATGCAGAAGCAAACGCGGATGCTGACAACAAGCGTAAAGAAGAAGTCGAATTACGCAACGAAGCAGACCAACTCGTCTTCGCGACAGATAAAGCAATCAAAGACCTCGGTGAGCAAGTCGCTGACGCTGATAAAGAAAAAGCAGAAGCTGCAAAAGAAAAAGTAACAAAAGCTCTCGAAGGAACAGACATCGAAGCAATCCGTTCTGCAAAAGACGAATTGTCGACAGTTGTTCAAGAGTTGACACAAAAAGTCTACGAGAACATGGCACAGCAACAAGCTGGCGCTGAAGGCGCACAAGCTGGTAGCCAAGACGATAACGTCATGGACGCTGAGTTCGAAGAAGTCGACGAGAAAGACAACAAGTAATTCATCCGACCGATTTTTCGGGCGCTAGAGAGAGCCAAAGCGTATCCGCGCTTTGGCTCTTTCCATGTCGCACGAAGTTCGGTAAAATCAAACAGTATGAAATGAATCGGAATAGAGAGAGGAAGACTGCACGTGGAAAAACGCGATTATTATGAAGTACTAGGCGTCGCGCGCGATGCCTCATCAGCGGAAATCAAACGCGCGTACCGTAAGCTTGCCCGGACGTACCACCCAGACGTCAATAAGGAAGCCGATGCGGATGCAAAATTTAAGGAACTATCGGAAGCGTATGAAGTGTTATCCGATGACAATAAACGAGCACGTTACGATCAATTCGGTCACCAAGATCCATCACAAGGTGGCGGTGGATTCAGTGGAGCAGAAGGATTCGGCGATATCTTTGACATGTTCTTCGGTGGCGGACGTCGTCAAGATCCAAACGCACCACGTAAAGGACAGGATTTACAATACGTCGAGGAAATCGACTTCATGGAATCGGTCACAGGCGTCGAGAAGACGATCACGATTCCAGTCGAAGAAGATTGCGGTACTTGTCATGGTTCAGGTGCTAAACCAGGAACACATCCGGAAACATGTAAACGATGCGGTGGTTCGGGGCATATCAACGTCGAACAAAACACGATGTTCGGTCGTGTCGTCAACCAAACGACATGTTCGACATGTCATGGCCGTGGACAAATCGTCAAGGAGCCATGTGAAACATGTCGTGGAGCCGGTCGCGTTCGTAAAAACAAAGATGTCCGTGTCAAAATTCCAGCAGGGATCGACAATGGGCAACAAATCCGCTTAGCAGGAAAAGGGGAAGCCGGTGTCAACGGTGGACCAGCGGGTGACTTGTATGTCGTCGTTCGTGTCGCAGCACATGAATTGTTCGAACGTGTCGACGATCATATCGTCATGGATATGCCACTGACATTCGCGCAAGCAACACTTGGCGATGAGATCGAAGTGCCAACTGTTCACGGTAAGGTCAGTCTGAAGATTCCAGCCGGAACACAGACAGGATCACGATTCCGTCTCCGCGGAAAAGGGATGCCGAACGTTCGGTCCGGTCACCATGGCGACCAGTACGTCAATGTCGTCGTCATTACACCGAAGAATCTGACGGAACGTCAAAAAGAACTCTTACGGGAATTCAATGAAATTAGCGATGAAAAAGGTGTCGAAGAGCAACACGAAGGTGTCTTCAGCCGGATCAAGACATTCTTTACAGGGTGATCACTACAGAGGAGCGTGACAAGAAATGAAATGGTCAGAGATCTGTGTCCATACGACACAAGAAGCCATCGAAGCAGTTTCAAACATCTTACATGAAGCGGGAGCAAGCGGAGTCGTCATCGAGGACGTCGAAGATTTCGAGATGATGTCCCACCGCGAAGATAACTTCGGTGAAATTTGGGATGAGACGAAACGAGACGAGTATCCGACACAAGGTGTACTCGTGAAGGCGTATCTTGCAGAAAGCAGCGATTTGACGGACACGATCAAAGGCATCGAACATGATATCCAGCAGTTGACGAACTTCGGTTTGTCGATTGGCACGGGTGCTGTCACGCTGACTCAAGTAGATGAAGAAGATTGGGCTCATTCATGGAAACAATTCTATAAGCCGGTCAAAATTAGTCGCCATCTGACCGTCGTCCCAATGTGGGAAGATTATACACCACAACCGGATGAAAAAATCATCGAGCTCGATCCAGGTATGGCATTCGGAACGGGAACACACCCGACGACGGTCCTCTGTATTCAAGCGATTGAGAACTACTTGCAAGAGCAAGACCGTGTCGTCGATGTCGGAACGGGATCCGGTGTCCTAGCGATTGCAGCTGCGAAGCTTGGGGCAAAGGATGTCTTTGCACTCGATTTAGACGAAGTCGCTGTCAAATCAGCGACGGAAAACGTCGCTTTGAACGAAGTCAGTGAGCAGATCACGGTCCGTCAAGGCGACTTGATGAAGGAATTGAGTGAGCCGGTCGAGTTGATCGTCGCGAACATCTTAGCGGAAGTCATCCTTCTCTTCGTCAAGGATGCTTATACATTGACGTTACCAGGCGGTCATTTCATCGCTTCCGGTATCATCAGTCAGAAGAAGGATATGGTCGTACAAGCGATGCAAGAAGCAGGTTTCACAATCGTCGAGACGACGAAGCTTGAGGACTGGGTCGCGATCATCGCGAAACGGGAGGCGTAAACGCATGCAACGGTATTTCGTCGAGCCCTCGATGCGTCAGGGAGATGTGTTTCATCTCCCGAAAGACGACGCACACCATATGAAAAACGTCATGCGGATGGAAGTCGGCGGAGAGATTCTTGTACTCGACGGGACAGGTCTTTACCGGTGCCGCCTGGAAGCACTCGATAAACAAGTGGCTTCTGCCCGGATCGAAGAGACGCTACCGATCGAGACGGAGTTACCGATTCGTGTGACGATCGCCCATGGATTGCCAAAAGGCGATAAAATCGAACTCGTTGCCCAAAAAGCAACGGAACTCGGGATCCATCATCTACGGATTTTCGAAGCCGACCGTTCCGTCTCGAAATGGGATCAAAAGAAGGTTCCGAAAAAGATTGAACGACTCGAAAAAATCGTCAAGGAAGCAGCGGAACAATCGTACCGTGCCCACTTGCCGACAGTCGACTTCGTGGCGTATGATGAAGTCTTACAGGATGCATCGAACTACACGGCTTGTCTGGTTGCCTATGAAGAATCAGCGAAACAAGGGGAGGCCTCCGTCCTCGCTACGACGCTTGCTGGGCTGCAAGAGGGCGATTCCCTTCTTGTCGTCATCGGACCTGAAGGTGGGTTCGCTGAAGCAGAAATCGCACGTTTGACGGAGGCTGGTTTTAAAAAAGCCGCTCTAGGGCGCCGCATCTTACGGACGGAAACGGCGCCATTTTATGTCCTTTCCGCCGTCTCGTATCATTTTGAATTGAAAGGGTGAACGAAATGGCAACTGTTGCCTTTCAAACGCTTGGCTGTAAAGTCAACCATTACGAAACAGAAGCTGTCTGGCAACTGTTTAAGGACGCTGGCTACGCACGCGTTGATTTTGCTGATCATGCGGACGTGTATGTCGTCAATACATGTACGGTCACGAATACCGGAGATAAGAAAAGTCGCCAAGTCATCCGACGGGCGATTCGCCAAAATCCGGATAGTGTCATCTGCGTAACGGGCTGTTATGCCCAAACGTCTCCTGCTGAGATCATGGCGATTCCTGGCGTCGATGTCGTCGTCGGAACGCAAGATCGGCATAAAATGATTGGATACATCGAACAATTCCGAGAAGAGCGCATGCCAATCAATGCGGTCGGAAACATCATGAAAGCAAAAGTCTATGAAGAATTAGATGTACCGGCCTTTACGGACCGGACACGGGCTTCGCTGAAAATTCAGGAAGGTTGTAACAACTTCTGTACGTTCTGTATCATCCCATGGGCGCGTGGTCTCATGCGGTCTCGTCAACCAGAAGATGTCTTGAAGCAAGCACAACAGCTCGTTGATGCGGGTTACAAAGAAATCGTCTTGACGGGAATCCATACAGGTGGATACGGAGAAGACTTGAAAGACTACAACTTAGCAAAATTACTTAAAGCACTCGAATCTGTCAATGGACTTGAACGCTTACGCATTTCGTCGATTGAAGCGAGTCAAATCACGGACGAGGTACTTGATGTCCTGAAGGATTCGCCGATCGTCGTTCGTCACTTGCACGTTCCGATCCAGTCGGCATCGGATACGGTCCTTCGCCGGATGCGCCGGAAGTATACGATGGCAGAATTCGGAGAACGGATCACGCGTCTGAAGGAAGTCCTTCCTGACTGTGCGATCACATCGGATGTCATCGTTGGTTTCCCAGGTGAGACGGAAGAAGAGTTCATGGAAACGTTCAACTTCATCAATGACCATAAGTTCAGTGAGTTGCATGTCTTCCCGTACTCGAAACGGACGGGAACACCAGCTGCGATGATGGAGGATCAAGTCGAGGAATCGATCAAAGAAGAACGCGTCGCGCGTTTGATCGCTTTATCGGATCAACTCGCGAAGGAATATGCTTCGAAATACGAAGGAGAACTGCTTGAGATCATTCCGGAAGAATTCTCGGAGGAAGCAGGCGGTCGTCTCGTCGGTTACACGGATAACTATCTGCGTGTCGCAATCGAAGGCGATGAGTCAATGATCGGACAACTCGTTCGTGTCAAAATCACGAAAGCGGGCTATCCGATGAATGACGGTCAATTCGTCCGCATCATGCAGACATTAAAAGATGCTGCGGTCTAATGATTCGTAAAAGCGATCTTGATATACGCATATAAGAAAACAGCCTCGAAATAGGGGCTGTTTTCTTACGTTACTATATAAGGTGCTTTAGATTTTTAAAACAACTTGTAATCGATTCATTTTAGAAAATGATTTTATGTTATGGTTTTTATAAGTAGATGATTACCAGAAATAAAGCCTTGTAACAGTGGCATATTACTTCACATACAAAGAAATTTTCCAAAATGAAAACAAACGGATTATCAGTTCTATCAGTCACCTTAACAGTATTGATGTTCATCGTTTTATTTAATCAAGATGCAGTTGCGCATAGTTCAATCATTTTGGTCGTGCTAATAATAAGTATTACTTGTTTGACGTTTTTAAACATAGATAAGAAAAAACAATGAATCAATCATTGCATTGAAGACTAAGGACGACATGCATTGCTTTTCTTACTTAGAGAAGCATCGCATGTTATTTTGTTTTCATTTCAGGAATGCGCTACACTGAATACAGTTCAATTAAGGAAAGAGGATATCATTCATGCGAATCAACAAATTCATTAGTGAAACGGGCTTTTGCTCAAGGCGTGCTGCCGATAAATTAGTCGACGCAGGTCGTGTGACAATCAACGGTCTGACGGCAGAACTCGGCTCGCAAGCTGAAGAGACGGACGTCGTCGAAATCGACGGTCAACCACTCCAAACGAAACCAAAACCTGTCTACATCGTCTTAAATAAACCAGTCGGCATCACATGTACGACGGAGCTTGATATCGAAGGAAACATCATCGATTTCGTCAACCATCCGAAGCGGATTTTCCCGATTGGTCGTCTCGATAAGGATTCAGACGGTTTGATTCTGTTGACGAATGACGGTGATGTTGTCAACCGGATCTTACGAGCGGAAAACAATCACGACAAGGAATATATCGTGACCGTCGACGCACCGATTACGGATACGTTCATTCAAGGCATGGCGAGTGGAGTCGACATTCTCGGTACGACGACGAAAGAATGTATCGTTGAGCCGCTCGAGACACGGACGTTCCGGATCATTTTGACACAAGGGTTAAATCGTCAGATTCGCCGTATGTGTAAAGAGTTCGGCTATCGGGTCAAACGCCTGCAACGCGTCCGAATTATGAACATCGAGCTCGGTGATTTACCGATCGGTTCTTGGCGTGATTTGACGGAAGCGGAATTACGCGAATTGTTTACGACGCTTGACGGGCAATAAGGTTCAATGAAAGTCGCCATTGGCGGCTTTCTTCATACATAAGGGGGATGACCGTGGATAAACGGGGTATGAGTGCGACATTCGTCGCCTACGTAATTGGTGGACTATTACCGATCTACAAAGTATTTGCAACTGGTATTCCAGCATGGACGGTCGTTTCAATTCGGATATTGAGTGCGTTCATCTTCGTGACGTTATTACTGCGACTGACGAAGAAATTCCGATTCGTTCGTCAACTGTGGCAAAACAAACGCCAGCGCTATACCGTGCTTGCAGCAGGGCTTGTACTAGGTGGAAATTGGTCGCTCTATCTGTACGCCATCGGGGAAGGCTATATCGTTGAGTCGTCACTCGGGTATTACATCAATCCGCTCGTCAGCGTCTTGTTCGGTTTGATCTTTTTTAAGGAACGTCTGACGCGTCCGCAAATCATCGCCATCTTATCAGCGATCATCGGTGTGATGATTCTAACGCTCGGTTATGGTCAATTTCCGATCATCGCCTTCTCACTTGCCGTCTCGTTTGCTTTTTACGGTGTACTGAAGAAAAAGGCGGCAGCGGAACCATTATCCGGATTATTTCTAGAGACACTGGTCACGCTCCCGTTCGCTCTCTTGACGCTTGGTGTGACAGATAGTCAACCGCTTGCGATGCCAATGAGTGCGCTGGTTGCGATCATCATGCTCGGGATCGCAACAGCAGTCCAATTGATGTTATTCGGATACGGGATGCCGAAAATCCCGTTCGTCTACGTCGGGATTCTCCAATACATTGCTCCGACGTTGACGCTACTACTTGGAATTTATCTATTTAATGACGTCTTTACGACGATTCACTTCATCGCCTTCCTGTTCATTTGGATTGCCGTTGCTTTATTTACGATCAGCGGTTTATCGGCAGGAAAGATGCGAATGAAGAAAGTGTCATAACGAAAGAAGGGAATACATGAATCTACCTGGATTCTTCGCGACACTTGTCGCGTATATCATTTGGGGACTCTTACCGCTCTACTGGAAGATGCTCGCCAATGTACCGAGTGAAGAGATACTGGCACACCGGATTATCTGGTCGTTCTTATTTCTGCTCATCTTATTGTCGTTTCAAAAAGCTCTTGGGAAATGGAAGACGGCGTTACGCGATCCGTTCACACGTCGACTCTTTTTCTTGAACGGACTGATCATCAGTCTAAATTGGTTCATCTATATTTGGGCCGTCAATCATCAATTCATCGTTGAGGCATCGCTTGGCTATTACATCAATCCACTCGTCAGTATCGTCTTCGGTGTCTTTTTCTTTCAAGAAAAGCTCTCACGGATTGAATGGATCTCGATTGTCCTTGCGACAATCGGCGTTTTGATTTTGACGATTGGTTACGGTGAGTTTCCATGGATCTCGATCGCTCTTGCCTTAAGCTTCGGCTTTTACGGCGTCGTCAAAAAGCGGCGACCGCTGGAATCAACGGTCAGTTTGACGCTAGAAACGATGGCGCCGCTTCCGCTGGCTTTGATCTTCCTCGGGTATTGGCAAGTACAAGGGTCGTCTTCGATGACCGAATCCGTCGGTACGATGACCGGACTCATCTTGACCGGGATCGTCACCGCCGTTCCACTTTTGTTATTTGGATTCGGGGCACAACGAATTCCGTTCACGTGGGTCGGATTCCTTCAATTCGTCGCACCGACCTTGTCACTTGGACTCGGTGTATTGCTCTATCACGAGCCGTTTACTAAAACGCACATGGTGGCGTTTACATGTATTTGGACAGCAGCGATCGTCTTTACGCTCAATGGTGTCTGGATTCGGAAAAAACAGCTCCGAAAAGTCGCGTAAAAAGATAGAAGTCTGACCTCTTGCGTGATAGAATAAAAACAGAGTCTAAGGGATACCCTTAAGGAGCATTCCTGTTAGGAAGATTTCTGAGGCCTTGAATTAAAAAAAGCCCTCTTTTATGATGATTGAGTGGTCACCCGATAAAATGAC